>JAZQKH010000001.1:0-11822 GCA_045542055.1 Christensenellaceae bacterium
TATTACGTAAAAAGGCAAAGAAAAAAGAATAAAAAGTTATATAAACTTGTTATTCTTTTTTTAGTTTTAGCTTTGTTTTTGTCATACTATAATTATTTTATTATAAAGCAAGTATATAACTTTTGCTCTATTAAAACACGTTCAATATGCTCTGAAATGGTTAATCAAGTCGTTTTAGATTCGCTTGGAGATAAGCAACTGTATGAAGAGCTTATATATATAGAAAAGAATTCTTCTGGCGACGTAGTGTTAATTACTTCTAATACTAATAAAATTAATTTAATAAATAGAAGCGTAGCGCTTAACACGCAAAAAAATCTTGATAAAATATTAAAAAACGGAATTAAAATACCGATATTTACTTTTTCAGGAATAGGGCTACTTGCAGGATACGGAAAAGAAGTAAATTTTAAAACGCTTAATACGCAATCGGTAACGTGTGATTTTTTAACTGATTTTAATGCCGTAGGCATAAACCAAACGCTTCACTCGTTGTATTTAGACGTTAAATGCCTTATTGAATTCCAAATGCCGTTTGCAACCGATTACATTGAGTGCAAAACTAAGATTTTGATTACTGAAACTGTTATAATAGGTAAAGTACCTGAAATTTACCTAAATGGATTAGATAATCTTAAAGGCGTGCAAAAGTAAAATATGGGCTTAAATCGTTGACTTTTTATTCTCTAAACATTATAATATATAAAAACGTTGATAAAGACAGATTCGTTATAAAGCGTTTAGAGAGAAAAACTTATAAGCTGAAAGGTTTTTTACGTGGTTAACGAATTATTCACTTTGTAGTTGCGTACCGAATTTAGTAGGCTACGTCGGTTAATCTCCGTTATAAGATAATAAGGTTTTCTATTTTTGAAAACGAATTAGGTGGTACCGCGTTTTTAAACGCCCTATTTTAGGGCGTTTTTTATTTTTTGGAGGAAATTATGCAAGAAAAATTTGAACAGATTTTATCATCGGCAAAAGCCAAACTGTTGGCTGTTAAAAGCGTTAAAGAATTAGTTGACGCAAAAGTTGAATTTATGGGTAAAAACGGGGCTATAACCGGTCTTCTTCGTGGGATGAAGGACGTTGCACCCGAAGAACGTTCTGCCTTTGGTAAAGCGATTAATGACTTAAAAGCTCAAGTTGAAGACTTGTTTAACGAAAAGGAAGTTGCGCTAAAAGAAGCCGAACTTAACGAAAAACTTAAAAATGAAGCAGTGGATATTACTTTGCCTGCAAAACCCGTTTTAGCAGGTGGTTTGCATCCGCTTAATATTGTTAAGAAGAAGATTTTCGACGCATTTTGTGGCATGGGTTTTGAAGTGTTTGAAGGTCCTGAGATTGACACTGACTATTATTGTTTTCAAGCGCTTAATATTCCAAAGGACCACCCTGCAAGAGATATGCAAGATACTTTTTATATTACAGATAATATCTTGCTTCGTCCACATACTTCGCCCGGGCAAGTTCGAACTATGGAAAATAAAAAACCACCAATTAAAATATTAAGTCCCGGCAGAGTTTACAGGGCAGACGACGATGCTTCACACTCTCCAATGTTCCATCAAATTGAAGGCTTGGTTGTTGACAAGGGTGTTTCGCTTTGTGATTTACAAGGTTTACTAGATGAATTTGTTAAACAAATTTTTGATAGTGATACAAAAACACGTTTCCGTCCGTCGTATTTTCCGTTTACTGAGCCAAGCGTTGAAGTTGACGTAACTTGTTGTAAATGTCACGGAAAAGGTTGTAGTTTATGTAAGGGTACAGGATGGATTGAAATTCTTGGCGCAGGTATCGTAAATAAAAACGTTTTAGAAATGAGTGGCATAGACTCAAACGAATATTCTGGTTTAGCGTTTGGTTTAGGTATTGAAAGAATTACTATGATTAAATACGGAATCAGTGATATAAGAACGCTTTTTGAAAGCAACGTTAAATTTTTAAGTCAATTCAATAGGAGATAAAAAATGAAAGCACCATTATCTTGGTTAAAACAATTCGTTGATATAGATTGTACTGCTGAAGAATTAAAAGATAAACTTTTTTCTTGTGGATTTGAAGTTGAAGAAATGGTTTACTTCGGTAAAAACATCGATAAAATCGTTACTTGTAAAATTATGAGCATTGATAAGCACCCAAATGCAGATAAATTGTCTGTTACGCAAGTTGATGCGGGTAAATATGGTAATTTACAGATTATTACCGCTGCTAAGAATATATTCGTTGGGGCAGTTGTTCCCGTTGCATTAGATGGTTCAACTCTTGCTAATGGCGAGCATATTTATAACGGTCAATTAAGAGGTTTGCCGTCTTACGGTATGTTTTGTAGTGGGGAAGAACTTGCCATAAACGACGATTGGTATCCCGGGGCATCGGTTAATGGAATATTAATTTTAGATGACAAGTTTCCACTTGGCGAAGAAGTTAAAAAATTGCTTGAAATTGAAGACGTTATGTTTGACATAAACGTAACGGCAAATCGTTCTGATTGTCAGTCTATTTTAGGCTTGGCACGTGAGGTCGCTGCCGTTTTAGATAAGCCACTTAAAATGCCTGATTTATCTTATACAGTATGTGAAGAATATAAAACAAATGATTTAGTAAAAGTTGAAAACAAAGCTTTTGACTTATGTCCTAGATATATGGCGCATGCCGTTAAGGATATTAAAATCGGGCAATCACCTTTGTGGCTTAAACGTAGACTTTTTTCTATGGGTATACGCTCTATAAACAATATAGTTGACATAACCAATTACGTTTTAACCGAAATTGGCCAACCAATGCACGCTTTTGACCTTGAATATCTTAAAGAAAGTTCTATAGTTATTAGAAGGGCAAATGATGGTGAGCAAATAGTAACGTTAGATGAAAAGAAATTTGATTTAACCGAGAGTAATTTAGTTATTTGTGATAGCGAAAAGCCCGTTGCACTTGCAGGCGTTATGGGCGGTCTTAATAGTGGTATTTCAGATAATACTAAAGACGTTGTTTTTGAATCTGCTACCTTTGCACGAGATAACGTTAGAAAAACTTCTAAGGCATTAGGTCAAAGAAGTGATTCTTCTGCAAGATATGAAAAGGGCGTTGACTTTTTTTCAGTTGAAACAGGCTTAAAGAGAGCGCTTAATTTGATTTGTGAGTTAAATTGTGGTACTGTTTGTGCTGGTGAATACGATTTACATCAAGTTGATATTAAGGAAAAAGTTATAAATACGACAATTTCTAAAGTAAACGGCGTTCTTGGTATTGACGTGCCCATTTGCGAAATTGATAAAATTCTTAAAAAGTTAGGTTTTGGCGTTGTGATTGAAGGGGATAATCTTTCCGTAACCGTTCCGCTTTACAGAGAAGATATGGAATCTTACCCAGATATTGCTGAAGAAATTATTCGTGAATATGGTTATGATAAGATTAAACCAACTTTGCTAAAAACGTCTTCTATTACCAACGGTGGATTTAATAGCGTTCAAAATAAAGAAGTTGACCTTAAAAATCTTTTGGTTGGATATGGCTTTAATGAGATTATTACTTATTCATTCGTGTCTGAAAAAGAATACGATTTGTTTGGCTTTGATAAATTAAGCGATGAGCATAGATTTATTAAACTTATTAACCCAATTGGCGAAGATTTGGCTGTTATGCGTACTTCCTTATTGCCATCTATCGTTAGGGCTGTTGCCTATAATCTTAATAGAAAAAATAATAACGGAAGACTTTTTGAACTAGCAAAGGTTTATAATCCAGATAGTCTACCTCTTACTAAGTTACCAACAGAAAAACCAAGACTTTCTATTGCGTTCTTTGGCGAAAATGAAGATTTCTTTACTGCTAAAGGCGTTGTAGAAGGTGTTTTGGATGCTTTTTGCTTTGGTAAGAAAGTTAAATATGAAAAATGCGCTATGCCGTGTATGCATCCAACACGTTCGGCAAGCGTATTTGTTGACGGCGTTAACGTTGGTTATTTTGGTCAATTACATCCCCTTCTTGCCGAGAAGATAGGTATAAACGAGCCTATATATTGTGGCGAATTGCGCTATGATGACTTACAAAGCGTATTTAGTGATAAAATTATATTTGAACCAATATCAAAATTCCCAACTGTTGAAAGAGACCTTGCTGTAGTTGTTGACGACAGTTTGCCTTGCGGGGATATCGTTGACGTTATCAATTCTGCCGGTGGCGATTATCTTAAAAAAGTAACCTTGTTTGACGTTTACAAGAGCGAACAATTAGGATTGAATAAAAAGAGTATGGCGTTTAATTTAATTTTTTCTTCAATAGAAAGAACGCTTGTTGTTGAAGAGATTGATACTATTATTCAAAATATTCTTAAAAATTTACGTGAAAAGCTAAATGCTGAATTAAGGTAATGATAGTAAGTAAAACACTTAAAGTTCTTGAATTTGATAAAATTTTAGCGCAAGTCGCTTCTTACGCTGTATTAGAGAAAACCAAACAATCGGTTTTCTCTTTTACGCCGTTAACAGATATTAAAGAAGTGGACTTTTTGCTTAATAAAACAAATGAAGCTTTTAAGTTGCTTTACACTCATAGCGTTTCTAACGTGGTATATTTTGACGACGTTACTAACCAAATTGAATTTGCTTGCAAAGGTGGTACGCTCAGTATTGGCGACATTTTAAAGGTTGCGGGTAATCTTAAAAGCGCTCGTATTGCTAAAACTTCAATTTTATCTGTTAATGATGAGTCGATAGTTATTCTTAATGAGATTGCAAATAGATTACTTTTAAACACCGATTTTGAAAAGGAAATTTCAGACAAAATAGTATCAGAAGATAGGCTTAGCGACAACGCTTCCGATAAACTTTACGCCATTAGAAAACGAATTAGAGAACTTAACGCAGGTATTAGGGAGCAGCTTAATTCGTTTATGCGTGGAAATCTTAACAAATATCTTCAAGATTCGGTTGTTACTATGCGTCAAGATAGATACGTAGTGCCTGTTAAGAGTGAATATAGAAGTTTCGTAAAAGGTTTTATCCACGACCAATCGCAATCGGGTGCTACTGTATTTATTGAGCCCGAGCACGTTATGGAGATGAATAACGAACTTAAACGTGCTATTCTTGATGAACAGAACGAAATCGTTAGGATTTTATCTGAACTTTCTTCAAAGATTGCATTTATGGCAGACCTTCTTAAATACAACTATGAAAACCTTATTGAATTAGACCAAGCGTATTGTAGAGCACAATATTCCTTTTACAACAAATGTACCATGCCTAAACTTAACGAGCGTGGTTTGGTTAATATTAAGTTTGGTAGGCATCCGCTTATAGATAAAAATAAAGTCGTTCCAGTCACTGTGAAAATTGGTGACGCCTATAATTTTATGTTGATATCAGGTCCTAATACGGGCGGTAAAACTGTTACCTTAAAATTAGTTGGTCTATTTTCACTTATGGCTATGAGCGGGATTTTTATTCCGTCCGACGACCTTTGTGATATCTGCGTCTTTAATAATATTTATTGCGACATAGGTGACGAACAAAGTATAGAACAAAGCCTTTCGACCTTTTCTTCGCATATGACAAACCTTATAGATATCATTAATAAGGTTGATGAAAAAAGCCTTATTCTTATTGATGAAATTGGTGCTGGCACCGACCCTGAAGAAGGAAGTGCTTTAGCGCTTGCTATAATCAAGAAGTTGCTTGATAAAAATTGTTTTGGCATAATTACTACGCACTATTCATCTTTAAAAGAATTTGCAATAAAAGACGGCAGAATTGCCAACGCTTCAATGGAATTTGATTTGCGTTCGCTAAAGCCGTTGTATAAACTTGTGGTTGGTGTTCCGGGAAGTTCTAACGCTATTAATATAGCAAAAACCTTGGGCTTAGAGCAATCTATTATAGACGAAGCAATAGCAAATATGTCTGTTGAAAAAGTTGCTTTTGATAAGATAATTCAGTCGGCTGAGGCGAGTCGTAGAGAAAGTGAACTTGCACTTTTAGAACTTGAAAGATTAAAAAAGGAACGCAAAATCGAACTTGATAAAATTACTGTTGAACGAGATAAAATAATTAAGGAAAGAGAAAATATTTCTTTCACTGCTAAACAAGAAATTAAAAGAATTGTTGCCGATAAACTTGCTGACGCTGAAGAGATTATTGCAGAACTTAAAAAAATTCTTAAACAAGCCGGGCTAGAGAGTAAAGAAGTTTTTAAAGCAAGTGAACTAAAAAATCGCCTTAAAAACTCTGTGTATTTAATAAACGATAACGTTAATACTCCCGTTGAACTTGTAAAAGCCGAACTTCCTGAGCTTAAAGTTGGCAACAGTGTTTACGTTAAGTCACTCGACGCATTTTGCAAGATACTAAGTATAAACAAAAATAAAGGCGAGGCGGAAGTTTCGCTTGGTGGAATTAAGTCAATAGTTAAGATTAAAGATTTATACAATAACGAAAAACCTAAGCAACAAAATCAGGTAAGAGTTGTTAAAAAAACCAGTGCGATAGACGTTAAAGGTGAAATTAACGTTATTGGTAAAACCTCTTTAGAAGCAGTTTCTGACGTTGAATATTTTTTAGATAGGGCCGTTCTATATGGCTTAGAGGAAATAAAGATTATTCACGGCGTTGGTGAAGGCGTGCTTTTAAAAAGTATTAGGGAATTGTTAAAGAAGGATAAACGTGTTAAGGAATATAGGCGTGGTAATTACGGCGAGGGGGAAAACGGTGTAACAATCGTTAAATTGGTGTAAGATGAGAGACGTTTTTATAGAAGAAGTTGTTGAAAATTCAAAGTTTAACAGCGAAAAGGTTAAATATAACGTAATGAGTGTTTTGGCGATTATATTTTTATTTGCACTTATTACTTGGGCTTTGTCCTTTGTAATATTCTTCCCTACAATGCTTGGCGAAAGTTTTGTTGTTAAATTAATTTTAAATATTTTTCTAGGTAGTTTATTTGGTGTTGGTACGTGGCTTTTTTTTAAGTTTAGAAATCGATTTTGTATTGAATATGATTATACTTTAGTTGACGATTCGTTGCGAATCGATAAGGTTGTAAAAAGGGTAAAACGCTTTAAGGTAAACGACTTTTCTATAAAAAATATTGATAAAATTGGCAAGTTTGGAAGTAAAACTTATGAAAATTTTGCTTCTAATCAAGATTTGGATATAGAGTTTTGTTCGCCTAACGATATGCCAAGTGATGAAACTGATTTTTATTATTTGGTTGCTAATACGTCAAAAGGCAGATTTGTATACGTTTTAGAGTGTAGAATTAGTTTTATTACGACAATTATTAAAGGGTGTAGGAGAGACGTTTTGGAGGCCGATTTTAAATGATTTATTTAGATAATGCTGCAACTACAAAACCACTAAAACAAGCAATTGAATATGCCGTTAGTTTTAATGATGATAGTTTTTATAATCCATCAGCTTTATATCAAGGTGGTATAAACTCTACCGCAAGAATAAACTCGGCTAAAGATTCTATCCTAAAGGCAGTTGGGGCAAACGCAAACGAGTATAAGGCCATAATAACGTCTTGTGGTTCTGAAAGTGACAACTTGGCTATTTTCGGTTTGATTAAGAGGGGAACCTTCCTTACGGATACTGGTGAACATTCAGCAGTTTATAAATGTTTTTTAGAACATTCGCTACGTGGGAATAACGTTAGGTATATTGAATTAAACGCAGACGGCTCGGTTAATACAGATAAACTCTACGATTACGTCAAGAATAATAAGGTGGATTTTGTTTCAATAGTGCACGTAAACAATGAAACGGGTGCAATAAACGACGTAAACACTATTGCGGAAAACATAAAAAAAATTAACCCTAAAATTATATTCCACTCAGACGGTGTGCAAGCGTTTTGTAAAGTGCCGTTTAGATTAAGTAAGTATATTGACGCATACTCGTTAAGTGCGCATAAAATTAACGGGCTTAAAGGCGTTGGTGCGTTAATAGTTAAGAAAAAACTTAACGTTAATCCAATTATTTTTGGTGGTGGTCAAGAAGGTGGCGTTAGAAGTGGAACGGAGAATTTGTTTGGAATTGACGTGTTAAAGTTCGTTACCGATTACCACGTAAAAAACATATCGACATACTATAATTACGTTCAAGGCTTAAAAAACCATTTTATAAATAAAATTGATAAAGATTTATTTAAGATAATTTCAAGCGAAAATGGTAGCCCATACATTTTATGTTTGTCGGCATTAGGCCTTAAAGGGGAAGTAATGATGCATATGCTTGAAACTGAGGGCGTTATTGTTGGCAACGGCTCGGCTTGTTCGTCGAGAAATAAGTACAGCAGGACAATAGAAGCCTGTGGATATAAAAAAGACGTCTTGGAAGGCGTTATTAGAGTTAGTTTTTCTAATGAAAACACCTTAGAAGACGTGGAATATGCCGTAAACGCTATAAATCAAGTTGCTAAAAAATTAAAAGGAATTATGTGTTAATGAAGACAGCTATTATAATCAGATACTGCGAGATTCATTTAAAGGGCAAAAATCGTGGTTTTTTTGAAAAGCTTCTTAAAGAAAATATAAAACGCTCGCTTAAGGGTATAGATTTGACTTTTAAGGCTATGCATAGCAGATACGTTATTGAAGATTATCTTGAGGAAGACTACCCGTTAATTGAAGAAAAATTGCATAAAATTGCTGGTATACATACGATTAGTAGGGCTTTAGTTGTTCCTAATAATATAGATGATATTTTTGAAGCAGTAAAAATAATATGCAATGGCAAGGAAGGAACTTTTAAGATTGCTACTAATAGAGCAGACAAGACGTTTACGCCTAATTCTATGCAAACTTCAATGCTTCTTGGCGGTAAAGTTCTTGAATTGTACGGCGACAAGTTAAACGTTGACGTTAAAAACCCGTCTTTTACGGTATACGTTGATATAAGAGAAGACGGAAACACCTTTGTGTATAGCGAAATTATTCCATGTATGAGTGGTATGCCCGTGGGTTCTGCAGGAAAGGGATTGTTATTGATATCCGGTGGTATTGACAGTCCCGTTGCTGGTTATTTAACCTGTAAGCGTGGTATGAAATTAGATTGCTTGCATTTCCACAGTTTTCCATATACTGGGCAAGCTGCCAAAGAGAAGGTTATTGAACTTACAAAAAGAGTGGGAGAGTATAACGGGGGAATTAGACTTCACGTCGTCTCATTTACTCATATTCAAGAAGAAATTCATAAACATTGTCCTGAAGAATTCATGATTACGTTAATGCGTAGGTTTATGATGAGAATTGCACAGCGCCTATCTGAGAAAATAGGTTCGCAAGCAATTATAACAGGCGAAAGCTTAGGGCAAGTTGCAAGTCAAACTATTGAAAGTATAACCTCGTCAAACTCTGTTGTTACAATGCCAGTTTTAAGACCGCTTATAATGTTTGATAAGATAGATATTATTAAATTATCCAAAGAAATTGACACTTATGAAACGTCTATTTTGCCATACGAAGATTGTTGCACGGTATTTTTACCAAAGTTCCCTGCAATTAAACCTAATTTAGAAAAGGTTATTAAAGCAGAAAGTTTATTGGACGTTGAAAACTTAATAAATCAAGCGTTAGAAAACGTAGAAGTGATTGATTTATAACTGTTTTATATATCGTTTATCCACCAATCATCGTTATTTTGCCCATTTTTAATGGGCATTTTTATTTTGTTTATAAATATTTCTTTTCCAACGAAATCTTTACCATTATACTCATAATAGGGTACGATAGTGTATTCATAAATTTCATTTGGCAAAACATCGGTATCCAAATACTCGTAAAGGTTTGTATTTTTACTATCAAAGATTAACTTTTTCTTTCCGTTTGCAATCTTAAATATTCTATATTTTATATATTCTGTCTGACATAATCGTACAAGAAAACCACTTTCATTTACAAGTGTTTCTTTTATTTCTATTATAGGGCTTGAGAATGTGCTTGATTTCTTTTTTGGAATACGTGAACTTTTAAAAATTTCTTCTATTACGTATCGCTTTGGTGCAATATCATCGGCTATAATTACCTCGCCTTTTTCATCGTAAGCTATTTTGTCTATATTTACCTTGTTACATAAGCAAGGTAATGGTCTTGGATTTGAGACTTTATAAATATTACTCCATATTTCTTTTGATATTGAACAAGGTAGTCCACCACCTGTAACGTTGTTTGGCATATAACTACTGTTAGAATTTCCTAACCAAACGCCTATGGTATAATCGCTACTATATGAAATGCAATATGCGTCAGTATTTCCATTAGAATTCCCAACTGTTCCAGTTTTTGCGTAAAGTGGAATACCGCTAAGCGATAATTTTTTTGCAGTACCTTTGGATACGCAATTAGATAACATATCGTTCATTATTGAAGCAGTTTCGCCTGATAATATTTGGTTACCTTGATTATATGGTTTATAGACGATTTTACCGTTTTGATAATAAATTTTTTCGATAAATTGGGCGCTATTATATACTCCGTCGTTTGAAAATACGTTATAAGCCGTTGTTAAATCTAATAGATTTACGCCTTTATCCATTGAGCCGAGTGCTAAGCGAAGAGTGTCGTCGTTTTTGTTAAAATTTATATCCGTTTTTTCTAATAATGCCTTGCTTTTTTCTATTCCTACAGTGTTCAATACCTTTACAGCACATACGTTTGAACTTTTAGACAAAGCATTTCGCACGGATATTTTACCGTAATACTTATCGTTATAATTTTTTGGAATATATCCATTTATATTAATCGCCTCATCTTCTAATATAGTACATGCGTCTAATAAGTCGTATTCTATTGCCGGTGCGTATACTAAAAGAGGTTTAAGCGTAGACCCTGGTTGTCTTAATAAATGCGGGGTGGTATGATTAAATGCAAGCACGTTTGAATATTTGTCGGTAACAACGACTCCGTAGTCGGTTGCAGGTTTATCGATTGCATTTAATTCATCTATAATTGATTGCGAGATATACGGGTCGTAATAGGTTTTTACAAACAAGGTATCGTCAAAATAGGGATTATGGGATATAATTTGTTCAACCTTTTCATTAATTTGCTTTACATAGCAATTTGCTATAATACTACTATCTGAATTTTTTGGTAGTATTATCGTTTTATTGAAATTATCATTGTATTCATTTTCGGTAATTAGATTTTGCTCTCTCAAGAGTGTTAATACTAAATCCTTTCTTTGATTACATTTATCGATATTTTTATTTGGGGAATAATATAGCGGGGCTTTTATTATGCCTGCTAAAACCGCACTTTCATTAATCGTTAAGTTTTCAGGCTCTTTTGCAAAATAGTGTTTAGATGCTGAACTAATTCCATAATTTCCTTCGCCAAAATAAATAGAATTTAAGTAAAACTCTAAAATCTCGTTTTTAGAGTATTTTTTTTCTAACTTTTTAGCAAGATTCATCTCAACAAACTTTCGTTTAAGGGTTTTTTCACTAGATAAATGAGTGTTTTTTATTAATTGCTGAGTAATAGTTGAACCACCCTCCTTAAACGAAAAAGTTTTAAGATTATTTAGTAGTGCTCTTGCTAAGCCTTTATAATCCACACCATTATGACTATAAAACCGTTTGTCTTCAACTGCTATAAACGAGTTTAATAAATGAGAGGGTAGAGTGTCAATTTTAACGTAATCAGTTTTACTTATTGAGGTCTGGATTTCGTTATTAAATCTATCAAGATATACGACGCTTTTTTTTGTGGACAAAAAAAGTGACTCGTCTAATTTAGCGTTTGCTGATACTGTAATTCCCCATATCGTTACGCCAAATATCGTAATAATGACAATACATAGCATAGAAAGAGTAAT
>JAZQKH010000002.1:0-41856 GCA_045542055.1 Christensenellaceae bacterium
ATAGTTAATTTAAAGTGGAATTTTTGTTAAATAAAACTTTTAATTTTTATTTTGAATTAAAAATAGAATAATCGCACTTTAATTCATTAAATTATTAAGTTTATCTTTTCCCTTTTTTATTTTTTAACAAACCTACTATCTTGTTTAACACCTTGTCCACAACTATTTTACAACTTGTCCATATTCTTTTAGTTAGTCTTTTACTGTATTTATTATACCTATCAACTTTTCCACAGCCTATACTATTATTAACGACTATTTTTAAACTTAATAAATAATTAAACATAACTAACTTTCATCACAACAAAAACGGATTTTCTCTTGATTTTTACCTTGATATATTATATAATAATATATACCAAACAAATGGAGATTTTTTATGAAAATTATTTGCGACGGTTTAGATTTATCCGATGCAGTGTTAAAGGTTAGCAAAGCTTTATCCGTTAAAGCCGTTAACCCCGTTTTAGAAGGTATTAAAATTTCTGCTTCAGGCGATAGCGTTACTCTTACCGCTACCGATACCGAACTTACTATTCAAAAAACTATTAAGGCTGACGTTTTAATGGAAGGTGAAACGGTTGTTGTTGGTAAATATTTTGTAGACTTTGTAAAAAAATTAGAAAAGGAACAGGTTGAACTTTCTCGTTTATACGACGCTCAACTTCAAATTAAGTATTCTGATTCTGAAAGTGAACTGCAAGTTTTTGACAGTGAAACTTTTCCAAAGATAAACTATGGTCAAGAAGAAAATTATTTTGAAATTAGTCAGAAGCAATTTAAAAGTATAGTTGAAAGGTCAACTTTGGCGTGTTCAACCGACGATAGCAGACCCATCTTAAAGGGATGTTTATTTGAAATGGTTGATGGTAACCTTACTGTTGTTGCTTTGGACGGGTTTAGAATGAGTGTAGTTAAAACTGAAGTTAACTGTGCTAATTCTTTTAAGGCGGTTATTCCGGCAAGAACTTTACTTGAAATTACTAGAGTTTTAGATAAAGATGACGATATGCTTAGAATAAATTTACAAAAGAACTCTTTATCAGTTCAAGTGGACAACACTGTAATTTATTCACGATTACTTGAAGGTGAATTCGTTAAATATAATCATATACTTCCCACTAATTTTGAAAACGTAGTTACGGTTAATAAAAACGCATTACTTCAAAGTATAGAACGTGCCGCAATAGTAGCAAGAAACGATAGATATAACGTTATTAAGTTAGACGTTAAGGAAGATATTATGACTGTTTCTGCTAAATCTGAAGTTGGTAACGTAAACGAAAACGTTAATATTACCCTTAAAGGTAAAGATATTACCATTGCGTTTAACGGTAAATATATTGCAGACTACTTAAAAATAGTAAACGAAGAATTTATTGCACTTAACTTAAATTCACCCATTGACCCCTGCGTTATCACCCCCGTAGTAGACGACGGATTCTTATATTTAGTATTACCCGTAAGAATAAACGCTTAATTTAATTGACAAAAACTAAAAAAATCTATACAATAGTATGGATATTACATTAGAAATATAGGAGCATAAATATTATGAAACAAACTTATCAACCTAAAAAGAGACAAAGAAGTAAAGTTCACGGTTTCAGAGCAAGAATGAAATCTCATACCGGTAGAAACGTTTTAAAACGTCGTCGCAACAAGGGTCGTCATAAGCTTTCTGCTTAATTATTGATGAAAACTTTTGATTGTAGGTTAAAAAAACAAAAAGATTTCGATTTGGTTTTTAAAAAAGGGAAAAGAGTTTTTTCCAAGTCACTTACCATGATTTTTTGTAGCGCAAGCCAACTAAAAGTTGGTTTTTGCGTTAGCAAAAAACACGGTGGTAGCGTACAGCGTAACAGAATAAAACGATTACTGCGGGAATCTTTCAGAAGTTTTACGCCTAATTTAAGGCAAAACTTCTTTTTTGTTTTTATACCAAAGGTTACTGATGGGTATAATTTAGATACCTTTAAACGTGATATGGAAAGCCTTTTTAATAAAGGCGACCTTTTTATTAATAAAGATGCTTAAATTTTTAAGTGTAAAACTTATTAGGTTTTATCAAAAATATTTATCAAAAGGCGCTTGCCCGTATATTCCGTCTTGTTCGCAATATACTTTAGAAGCCATCTTAAAGCACGGCTTTTTTGTTGGCACTCTATTAGGTATGTGGCGTATTTTACGTTGCAATCCTTTCACAAAAGGCGGTTTTGATAAAGTTCCGGATAAAAAAAGCGTCTTAAAATGGGTTTATTAGTATGGAAATTTTAATTTTTAACGCCCCTTCAATGGGCACAGGTATCGGCGGATTATTGGTAAGGCTTATTGCTTGGCTAATTCAGATTTGTTCGTCTATTGCGCTCGGCGTCATTTTGTTTACCGTTTTATTAAAGCTTATTACCCTACCGTTTGACTTTATTTCAAGGGCAAGTATGCGTAAGAACTCTCTTAAAATGGAAGAAATGCGCCCTGAACTTGAAAAACTTCAAAAACAATATGCGCACGATAAGGACCTTTATAATCAAAAAATGGCGGCTCTTTATAAAAGGAACGGCTATTCTATGTGGGGAAGCTGTTTGCCTACTATTATTACGCTTATTATTTTTATAGTTGCTATTAACGCTTTTACAAACTATTCTAAGTTTGCTAACCAAACGTATATTTATAACATGACCAATTCGTACAACAACGTAGTGTACTCTGGTTTTGATATTGACGGCAACTATATTAAGCGTGACGCTAACGGCAAGCTTATTATAAATAGCACCGCTATTGAAGGCGTAAACGACAATGCTGAAATTGACAAAGCGTCTGACGACCCCGATAGAGTTGAAATCAAAGTTAACGATTCTGTTAACATTTATTACGAAGTAGTTTATAAAGACGTTGAAGGCGTTAGTACCCCCGATGGTTTTAAGGTTTATACCACCAATTCAATTTTCGTTTATTACAATACAAGCGCTTACAACGGCGAATATAAAATAGAAGATTATTCTAAGTTGGAAAATGGTAAACTTGGTAGTGCTGAAAACAATTATTGGATTAACTCTGCCGGTAAAAACTTTGCCCAAGCATTTGATTTATACAAGGCTGATAAAGATTTTACCGTTAAAACTGAAGAAGAGTACAAGGCTGAATACGCTATTGCCTTTATTAAAGACATAAGGGAAACAAAGTCGGCAGAGAGTTTTAGAAAGGAAGATACACGCTTCTTGTGGGTTAAAAACGTTTGGGTTACCGATAGCCCGATGAAGAGCCCAATTGAAAGCGATTGGAAATCTTATAAAGCTTCGTTTATTGGTGACGACGCTTCGGTTAAACTTCAAGAAGACCAATACAACAGTTTGATTGCTAAACTCGATAAAGAAAAAACCCAAGCAAACGGTTATTTTGTTTTGGTTGCACTTACCGCTCTTTCTTCATTTTTAACGCAGTTCGTTACGTCAAAATCTCAAAAAGCGCAAATGGAACTTCAAACGGTTGACGGTCAAGGCGCTCAAACTAATAAGATGATGATGTGGATGATGCCTATTATGATGGCAGTGTTCTCTTTTATGTACACGGCGGCGTTCTCAATCTATATCATTTTAAGCTCGGTTATAAGCTTGGGGTCTACCCTACTTATTAACTTTATTATTGATAGAAAATATCAAAAGGTTGTTTCTGAAAGTAAACCCGCAGTGGTTAGAGGTAGAGTTTATACCCCGCCTAAGCAAGAAGAAACTAAACCTGAAAAGAAAAGTTGGTTCGCTAAAAAGCCTGAGCCTGAAAAACCCGACTTTTTAACCTACAACGGCAAAAAGAAAGGCAAATAGTTTAAAGATTAAAGCGCAAGTTGGCGCAGGAGGATATAATGGAATTTACAGCAAAGACGGTTAAAGAAGCTTTAGAGCTTGGTCTTGCACAGTTAAACCTTACCGAAGAACAAGTTAACGTTTACGTTATTGAAGAACCCGTAAAGGGATTGTTCGGCAGACTTAAAGGTAAGGCTGTGGTTGATATCCAACCAAAAATGCAAGAAGTTAAAAAGGCTTCCGACAAAAAACAAGAAGATTGTGGCAACAAGCAAAAGGCTGCTGAAATGGTAGAAAAAATTCTTGCCTTTATGGGTATTGAAGCTACCGCACAGCTTAGCGAAAACCAAGAAAAAACTATTATTACCTTAACAAGCGAAGATTCTTCTTCACTTATAGGTTATCGTGGTGAAGTTTTAGACGCACTTCAAACCTTAGCAGGTGCAATGGCAAACGTTGGCAACAAGGTTTACAAAAAAGTTGTGGTTGATTGTGAAAATTACCGTGACAGACGTGAAGAAACCTTAATTAAACTTGCTAAAAAGTTAGAAGCAAAGGCTACCGAAATGAAGCGTGAAGTTATTTTGGAAGCTATGAACCCGTTTGAAAGAAGAATTATTCATACGGCGCTTGCTGAAAGCACTACCGTTACCACAAGAAGCGACGGTAAAGAGCCAAATAGATACGTTGTTATCGTACCAAACGATAAAGACGAATACTCTAAGCCTTACAACGCTGGCAGAAACAACAAGCGTGACGGAAGAAGCGGTGGCAAGTTTGATAAGCGTGGCCGTGGCGGAAAGGGTGGCGACAGAAGAAGCAGTTCTTCAAAAGCACAAGCACCCAGAAAGTCTACCCTTAGTTTTGGAACTTATCTTGGCAACAGCTTAAAGGATAAAGAGTAATTAAGATATCAAAAAAATTAAAAGACCTAAGCAATTAGGTCTTTTTTGTTATATAATTTCAAAACTCGTTGTAAAACCTTTTAACTTATGCTAAAATGTATTTAGTAAATTTTAGAAGGGTGTTATGGTTACCAAGTCGGTTGATTTATACGATTATTTTAAGATTTCAAAGCCAAACGGTGCAAACGGTAAGTTAGATATTTATATTCAAAAAGAATGTACTTTTTCTGACGATAGGCTTCGTCCCGCAATGCTCGTTTTACCTGGTGGTGGGTACACTCACCTATCGGATAGGGAGGCTGAGCCTATTGCTTTAAGGTATTTAGCAAACGGGTTTAACGCCTTCGTTCTTTATTATAGCGTTAGCCCAAGCGCATACCCTACTCAGTTTATTGAAGGTGCTATGGCGCTTGCATATATTAGGTTAAACGCAAAAGAGTTTAGCGTTTGTCCCGAACACGTGTGTGTAGTAGGGTTTTCGGCTGGCGGGCACTTGGCGGGCACGCTTGCAACTAAGTTTGAAGATGATTTAATCTTTAACGCCTTAGGTGAAAATGCAAGTCTTGTTAGACCGGACGCCGTTATACTTAGTTACCCCGTAATAGCGTCTAATAAGCCGTATTCCCACGAAGGCTCTTTTGAAGTTTTAGCAGGTAAAAATTTCTTCCTTAAAGAGCAGTTGTCTTTAGAAAATGCGGTAAACAAAAACAGTTCGCCGGCATTTATTTGGCACACCCAAGAAGACGCTTGCGTACCCGTTGAAAACAGTTTACAAATGGTGCTTGCATACAGAAAAAACGGTGTTCCGTTTGAGTATCACGTGTTTGAAAAGGGTGGGCATGGCGAAGCACTTGGCACTTTAGAAACTCTTTACGACAACCCTTCGGTTGCACAGTGGGTAGATTTAAGTTTGACTTGGCTAAAAAGTCGTGGCTTTAAAATTAAAGATTAATAAAAGATTCATATTCGCTAAAAAAGAATAATAAAAACGGTAGATAATTTCTACCGTTTTTTAGCGCATTTATAGCTAAGACTAATAATTATTCTTTAATAGTTTTAATTCTGCCCTTTTCTATAACTATTTGCCTAAACGCTTTACCCTTTAATATGCTTCTATCAACGTGGGTTGCGGTAAACAGCGTTTGCATCCCTTCCACTGCCGAAATAAGTTTTCGTTGACGGGATTTATCAAGTTCAGACAATACGTCGTCTAAAATCAAAATGGGGTATTCGCCAAACTTATTTTTAAACGTTTCGGCTTCGGCAAGTTTAACCGACAGTGCAACCGTTCGCTGTTGACCTTGAGAGCCGAAAATCTTAACGTCTTCATCGTTTAGCAAGAACTTTATATCGTCACGGTGTGGGCCTATAGACGTAAAGCCAAGGCGCATATCTTTTTCTAAATTCTTTTTTAGGTCGGCAATAAGTGCGTTTGCAATTTCTTCTTCAGTGCCAGCGTAACCACTTTCGGTCTTCATTTTAAGTTGCTCTTTTCCGCCCGATAGCGAAGCGTGTTTTTGTTCAGCAATGGGTGCAATTTCCGTTAAAAAAGCGTTCCTTGCCGATATTATTTTGCTTGCTTCTTTGCAAAGTTGAACGTCCCAAATAGGAAGCGTTTCTTTTATTAGATAGGCGTCCGGCTCTTTAAGAAGATTATTTCTTTGTGAAAGAATTTTGTTATATCTTTGAAGTGCGTAAAAATACGACTTTGATTTTTGCGATAGCGATATATTTAAAAATCTGCGTCTATCTTCGGGGGCTTCTTGCACTAACTTTAATTCGGACGGGTTAAAAAACACGCTGTGCATATTACCGAGAAGTTCGCCTATTTTTAAGACTTCAACTTCGTTTATAAAAATTTCTTTTTTATCGTTTTTATTAAAGCGTATTTCAACCGACACGTCGCCGTAGTTTGAACGTGCCGTGCCTTTGATTCTTGCACTCTCAACTCCGTTTTTGATAACCAGCCTATCCTTGTTTGCCCTTGGCGAGTAGCCCGTGCATAGAAAAAAGATGGCTTCTGCCGCATTGGTTTTGCCCTGTGCGTTAGCGCCCGTTAAAATATTCAATCCGTCAGAAAAACTAAAAGTTTCTTCGGTATAGTTTCTAAAATTTTCTAAGCGTAAATTTTTAATAAACATACAAATTTAAAAATTATTTTAAAAAAAGTGTCATTTAGACTTTATTTTATTTTAAATTTATTATATAATGTTTTTTACTCAAATGCAACTGATAAGAGGAAAAGTGATTATGGAAAGTTACGAAATTTTATGGAAATCTGCTCTGCCACAGCTGGAAATGGCTGTAAGCACCATTTCTTTTGACAATTATATAGCAAGCCTTATACCCGTTGACGTGGTAGGCGGTAAGCTTATTCTTTGCACTAGAAGTGAATTGTTTGCCCGCACCGTTGAAGGCAAGATGAGAGAGAAGATTTGCCAAGCACTTTCCAAAGTTAATTCCGACGTGGTAGATTTTTCGGTGGTGGTTGCTGAAAGTCGTGAAGACTATATTAAAAAACGTGGCGACGTTGATACAGATAAGTTTGAAACCAAAGGCTCGCCCATCAATCCCAAGTTTACGTTTGAGTCTTTCGTAGTAGGGTCGTCAAACGAGTTTATTTACGCTGCGGCAAAAGCAGTTGCGGACAACCCTGGCGAAGCGTATAACCCACTTTATATTTACGGTGGCACGGGACTTGGTAAAACGCACATTTTGATGGCTATTGCCAACCACTTAAGAAAGGTTAAACCCACGTTAAACGTGCTTTACGTTACTTGTGAACAGTTTACTAACCAAATGGTTGAAAGCCTTTCTAAAGGTAAACTTACCCCGCAAGATTTTAGAAATAAATACCGCAACGTAGACGTGCTTTTAATTGACGACGTGCAGTTTTTATCTAAAAAGCAATCTACACAAATGGAATTTTTCTATACCTTTAACGAACTCGTAGCGCAAAATAAACAAGTTGTGCTTACTTCAGACTGTCACCCAAGCGAAATTGAGTATTTGGAAGAAAGGTTAAGAACAAGATTTCAAGGCGGTCTTTTGGCCGACGTTCAAACACCCGATTTGGAAACCAAAATTGCTATCTTGCGTAAAAAGAGCGAAGAACAAAAGTGCCTTGTCGATATTAAAGTGCTTTCTTATATTGCTGAAAGCGGTGACCAAGACATACGTTCTTTAATAGGCAAACTTACCAAGGTTATTTTTGCTTCTAAATTGCACGAAAGACCCATTACTATTGAACTCGTTAAGGAAGCCTTAAAAGAATCTGCCGGCGAAAGGCAAGAAGAATTGCAAGTAGAAGATATTATCAACTGCGTGTGCAATTTTTATAGGGTTTCTAAACAAGACATTTTGGGCAAAAAGAAAAATAAGGAATTCGTTGAGCCACGCCAAATTTGCATTTATCTTATAACTGAGATGATGAATTTACCACTCGTTACTATTGGTCAAAAAGTGGGTGGGCGTGACCACGCAACGGTAATTTACGCAAGAGATAAAATAAGCGAGCAGATGAAGACTGACAGCAAACTTGCCGTTGCTATTAAAGATATTAAAAAAATGCTCTTAAAAGAATAATTTAAGACACTACCTAAAAGGTTTACTTAAAAGTATGAACGCTTATATTGAAGGACAATTTGATGCGGTAGTAATCGGTGCGGGACACGCCGGTTGCGAAGCGGCTCTCGCCCTTGCCAGAACGGGCAACAAAACGGCTATGCTAACCTTAAATTTGGACAGCATAGCTTTTATGGCGTGCAACCCTTCGATAGGCGGAACTGCCAAGGGGCAGATTGTTAGGGAAGTCGACGCATTAGGTGGCGAAATGGCGGTTAACGCTGACAAGGCTTTATTGCAAATACGCATGCTTAACCGTGGCAAAGGGGCGGCGGTCCAATCACTTCGTGGACAGGAAGATAAAAACTTCTACCACACTTGTATGAAAAAAACGCTCGAAAACACCCCCAACCTTAAAATAATACAAAGTGAAGCGACCGAAATTTTGACGGCAGACGGCGTAGTTACGGGCGTTAGAACGGCGTTTGGCGGTGTGCTGGAGTGTAAGGCGGTTATCGTTGCAACGGGCGTTTACTTAAACGGCAGTTGCATTGCCGGGGAGTGGCGACAAGACAGCGGACCTAACGGGTTTCAACCTGCCAACAAGTTTACTGAAAGTTTGCTTAAACTTGGTTTTAACGTTAGGCGTTTTAAGACGGGTACGCCTGCAAGAGTGGATGCAAGGACCATTGATTTTGACAAACTTGAAGTTCAACCGGGTGAAGACGTTGCACCTTTTAGCGTGCTTACTAAACAAGCCGTTAAAGACCAACGACCTTGCTATTTAACTTATACTAACGAAAAAACTCACGAAATTATTCGTGCTAATTTGCATCGCTCTCCCTTATATTCGGGTATGATTAAGGGCACGGGCCCAAGATACTGCCCGTCTATTGAAGATAAGGTAGTACGATTTGCCGACAAAGAAAGGCATCAACTGTTCTTAGAGCCTGAAGGCGCTGACACTAACGAGATTTACGTGCAAGGTATGTCGACTTCGCTTCCACACGACGTGCAAAAGGCTATGTATCGCACGGTTAAGGGCTTAGAGCATTGCGAGATTATGCGCTATGCTTATGCGATAGAATACGACTGCATTGATTCGCTTGACCTATACCCCACATTAGAATATAAAAAGGTACAAGGGTTATACTGTGCGGGGCAAATTAACGGGACGAGTGGGTATGAAGAAGCGGCTGCGCAAGGTCTTATTGCGGGTATTAACGCACACCTTAAGTTAAATGGTGGCGAACCCTTCGTGTTGACCCGTGACGACGGGTATATAGGCGTGTTAGTTGACGATTTGGTTACCAAAGGCACTAACGAGCCTTACCGTATGATGACCAGTCGTGCTGAATACAGAATAGTGCTTCGCCAAGACAACCCCGACCTTAGACTTACCCAAAAGGCGCTAAGGACTGGGCTTATTAGCAAGGAGCGTTACGAAAAATATTTGGATAGAAAGGACCAATACGATAGGGCAACCAAACAGTTAAAGCGTACCGTTAAGCCAAAGGAAGCCGACGCCTTAGTAAAAAAATACGGGTTCACTACGCCTAACGCATCGCTATCATTTGGCGACTTAATTCGCCGTGGCATACCGCTTAAAGAGATTATTGCCGAGTTCGGTGGGTTTGAAGATATTTCCCCCGCAATTATGGAAACGGTGGAAATCGACGCTAAATATCAAGGCTACTTGCAAAAGGGCTTGGAGCAAATTGAAAAGGCAAAAAAACTTGAAGAAAAAGCGTTGCCGAGCGATATCGACTATCTTGCCATTAAGGGACTAAGACTTGAAGCAAGGCAAAAGTTAGATAAAATTAGGCCGGCTAACCTTGGTCAAGCAGGTAGAATAAGTGGCGTATCCCCTGCCGATATTGCCGTTTTGATGGTTTATCTTAAAAAATAGTTTTAATTTATCGGCGAACTGATAACGAAAAGAAAGCAAAATAAAACCGCTAAGCAAATTGCTTGGCGGTTAAGTTTTTAAAACTTTTTAAGTCTTCCTATAAGCCGGGTTCTGTCGAGTGCGGTCATCTATCTACGAGCGCTGTCTCCAACGCCCTCTAGCGATGTTTTAGTAAGCCGTTTTGGCGGAACTACCTTGTAAAACGACTTGTCAATCTTGCTTCGGGTGGGGTTTACATTGCCTCCCCCGTTACCGTGGGAGCGGTGAGCTCTTACCTCGCCTTTTCAACCTTACCATATAGGCGGAAATTTTCTGTTGCACTTTCCTTAAAGTCACCTTCACCGGGATTTCTCCGGCACCCTGTTCCTGTGAAGCCCGGACTTTCCTCATTGGCAGTTTCTCTCTGCCCCCGTGACCGCATAGAAAACTTAAAAAGTATTGTTATTTTATACCTTTTGGACGGCTTTGTCAACGTTTTTGTTTAATTTTGCCCGTTTTATAAAAAATCTTTAAAAGCAAAAAGGCTGTATAAATATATACTGCCTTTCTGTTTTAAGGTTGTAGTTAAAGTAATTAAGCGATTTAACACTAATTTTGCAAATTTAATTTTATATCTTTTAGTATTACGTTTTTAATACACGTTGTGGTATAAAAGGTTGTAACTTGAAAAATATTAAAGTCAATTTGCTATAAACCTAAAAGTTTAATAATGATATTACGCTTAGCTACTTGACTTGGCAAAAACTTTTGCCAATGCTACAAGTCATCGGCGTCTTGAACGGGCACTTCGTAAGGATTATCTTTACTAACGCCCGTATAAGAGCCCTGCGCATCAAAATCGCTACTAAAATTACTTACAGTTTTTTGTGTTCTTCGTGCTCTTTTGATTGGCAGTCGACTTATTGTTCTTTTTCTCTTTCATAACTTCCCCCTTGGTAGTATTATGTGCGGGAAGTTTTTGCTATATACCTTTTATTCTACTTTTTAAATGGTAAATTTTGGGATTATTGAAACTTAATAACCGTATAGCCTGCGTCGGTTATAGCCTTAGTTGCAAGGTCTTTATCAAGCTCGCCTTCAACCAATGCGAATTTCTTTTTAAGGTTGATTTCCACCTTAGTTACCCCATTTAAGCCCATAAGCGTATCGGTTACCCTTTTTGCACAGTGGTTGCACATCATACCGTCAATGTAAATTTTCATCGTTAATACTTCCTTTAAGTTTTGTTTTTTGTATCTTTTAATAGTTAGAGCGTTAGTCACTACGAAAAGCGAACTTAAACACATACTTGCAGACGCTATCATTGGCGAAAAACTAAACCCTATGGGGTAAAGAACGCCCGCCGCCACGGGAATTGCCAAAAGGTTATATATAAACGCCCAAAACAAATTGCCCTTTATAATCTTAAACGCACGCTTGCTTACGCCGATAGCGTCTATTAGCGCACCTACGTTACCACTTGCTAAAACGACGTCGGCACTGTCTATGGCAACGTCAGTTCCACCACCCATAGCAACGCCCACGTCTGCCGTTTTAAGCGCAGGGCTATCGTTAACGCCGTCGCCAACCATTGCCACAACGTAGCCCTTTGACGTAAACTCTTTTACGCAGTCGGCTTTATCTTGTGGAAGCACGCCCGCACGGAAATCTTCTATTCCACACTCTAAAGCAATCTCTTTAGCAACCGATGGGTTATCGCCCGTAAGCATTACGGTTTTTATACCGGAATTTTTAAGTTTTTGCACTGCTAGAACGCTGTCTTCTTTAAGAACGTCTTTAATGCCGAACACGGCAAGTGCTTTGCCCGTGTAGTCGGAAAGTGTAATTGCCGTTTTGCCTGCTAAGGAACTCTCTTTAGGCGGAGCATTGAAGTTGCCAAAGCAGTAAACGTTGCCGTTTACCTTGCCCGTTACGCCCTTACCTATTATATATTCGGCGTCTGTGGCAACCGAGTCCCTTTCACCTACGAAGTTTTTAATGCAAGTGGCTAAGGGGTGGTTAGAGTAACCCTCAAGCGCCCAAACGACATCGTAAATAAATTCGTTAGAAAGGGTTGAATAGTTGAAAAAATCGGTAACTTGCGGTTTGCCCACCGTTAGAGTTGCCGTTTTATCTAATAGCACGCAGTTAACTTTTGAAAGGTTTTGCAGTGCTTGAGCGTTTTTGAATATTACGCCAAGACTTGCCGACTTGCCCGTTGCACACGTAACGGCTACGGGGGTTGCAAGCCCTAACGCACACGGACACGATATTACCAAAACGTTAACGGCGTTTTTAACCGAAAGGTAAAGGTCGCCCGATATTATATACCACGTAGCAAAGGTTATTACTGCAAGGGCGGTTACGATAGGCACGAACACGCCCGAAATTTTATCGGCAAGTTTTTGAACGGGGGCTTTGCTTGCACCCGCATCTTTAACCGCTTGTATGATTTTTGCAAACATAGACTGTCTGCCAACGGTCACCGCCTTAACCATTATATATCCCGACCTGAGTATACTGCCAGAAACCACTTGGTCGCCCACAGATACTTCAACTGAAAGGCTTTCGCCCGTTATGGCTGACTTATCTATTGCACCCCAGCCTTGGGTGATGACGCCGTCTACCGGCAAATAATCGCCAACCTTTATAACAACTATATCCCCTTCGGTAAGTTCATCCGTGGGCACTGTAACTTCTTTGCCGTCTTTTATAACGGTGACGTTTTTAGGTAAAATTGCCGAAAGGTCTTCAAGTTCTTTGCCCGTTCGTTTTTTAGATAGTTCTTCTAAAAACTTGCCAAGCGTAACTAACACCAGCACCATTGCGGACGCTTCAAAGAACAAATGCCCTACCGATTCGCCCTTAATTGCAACCTTAACTATATAGGTTACGACACTATAAACGTATGCCGAAAAACTGCCCAACGATACGAGCGTATCCATATTAGGCGCTTTATTTATAACTGCCCTTACGCCACTGTAATAAAACTTAAAATTGATTGCTATTAAAATTGTGGCAAGCGCCCACTGGATAGCATAGTTAAGCGTTTGATTTGGCGTGGGCAAGTTTATCATATGCCCCATAGACAAATAGGTAAGTGGCAATAAAAATATTAGTGAAACCAAAAATCGAAATAGCATTTTTTTGGTTTGTGGCGTGGATGATTTAGTTTGTGTGTAGACGTATTCGCCCGCTGTGTACCCTAAACGGTTTACACAGTCAATAATTTGCTGTTCAGTAAGTATGGTCGGGTCGAAATCTACGCTCATACTCTTGCCCATTAAAGAAACTTCTACGTTGGTAACGCCTATTAGATTTTTAACCGCCCTTTCAACGCCGAGCGAACAAGCCGAGCAAGACATCCCGTCAACCGAAAACTTTTTTAACATTTCTATCTCCTTGCTATTATTATAGCAGTTTAGCGAAATTTTTTCAATATTAACTACGCAAGCAAAGCAAAAACTTAGCCAAAATAGGCTAAGTTTTTGCTTTGTACGTTCTATTTTTCTTCCGTTTCAGAAGTATTTTTAGTTTTGCTTGGGCAGTTAGCCGAACAGTTAGCACAATCGCAACCGCAAGAACATTTGCCTTTCTTTTTGTTGCGTATGCTGATTATAACGGTTAAAACCACAACTGCAACGGCTAAGCCGATTATAAGGTAATCAATCATAGTTAAATTATCTTCCTAAATTTAGTGGTCGTTTTTTGTTGTAAGCCCAAATGCCAAGACCGACAATAGTGGCAACGCCAACCACTATAAACGCCGTCCACCACCAACTAAGCACTACGTATACGACAGATGCCGTTATGAAGGAAGTGAGTAGCCAGAAGATAAGAGTATTGGTCGTTTTTTTGCCCTTACCGAGTTCGCCTTTTGCCGCTGCAACCGCTGCGAAGCAAGGTACGGTGGTCATATTAAAGGCTATAAACGCTATCAAGCCTTGCCAAGTAATACCTGTTGCGGCAACCATTTGAACGACTTCTAAAACGCCTTCTTCAGAGCCTTCAAAACCTGCAACGAAGCACGCCGCCAAAGCACCGAAAGTTGCAACGACGTTTTCTTTTGCGATTAAGCCGGTAACGGCTGCAACTACGAACACCCAACCGTTATTGCCTAGTTGACTGCCGAAGCCAAGCGGGGTGAATATGGGCTGAGCAAATTTGCCGATAGAGGCTAAAATTGAGTTATCAATATCCGTCATCTTCCAGTCCCAACCAAAGTTAGACAAGAACCAGATTAGCACCGATGAAGCCAATATTACCGTAAACACCTTTTCCATATAGTGTTTAGTTTTATCCCAAACAAGATGCATAAGGTTGGTAAACCCTGGTGCACGATAGGTGGGAAGTTCCATAATAAAGGGTGCAATTTCGCCACGTTGGGTTGTTGAGCGCATAACTATAATAGAAACGACTGCAACCACTAAACCCAATACGTACATTGAGTAGGTTATAATATCGGCATTCGTGCCACCGAAAAGTTGTACGATAGCGCCTGCTATTGCTATAAGAATAGGCAGTTTAGCACCGCACGTAAAGAAGGGAATAGTTCTAATGGTAAGGGTGCGTTCACGCTCGTCGGCAAGTGTTCTGGTGTTTACGATAGCGGGTACTGAACAACCAAAGCCCATAATCATAGGAATAAACGCCCTGCCCGACACACCGAATTTGCGGAAAAGTTTATCAAGAATAAAAGCAACACGTGCCATATATCCGGTATCTTCCAAGATGGATAAAAGCAGTAGCAAGAACACAACTTGTGGAACGAAGCTAAGCACACCGCCAATACCGGCAAGAACGCTGTCGACAAGACCTACGGTAGCGGTGCTTGCGCCCCAACCTTCAAGAAGTGAAGTAACAAAGCCGAACAGAGTGCTGGTAAGCAAATCCATCAGGTTAAATAGTATTACGCCCGGCGAGTACACTGCGCCGTCATATAAACAAGCAACTAAACTTGCGCCAAACCCGTCACCCATATCTAAGGCGGGAAGATTGAAGATGCTGCCAAGGTAAAGAAGGTTTTCGCTGAAGGTTAAGTGGAACATTGCGAATAAAATTACTAAGAATATGGGAATCCCCACCCACTTGCTTGTAAGCACCTTGTCAATTTTATCTGACGGCGTTATTTGTATGCCCTTTTGCTTTTTGGTAAGCGTAGGCGAATAGTGTTTGGTTATGTATTTATATCTTGCATCGGCAACCAAGGCTTCTAGGTCAGTGCCGAAAAGGTCGTTGTTATACGTTTCTTTGAACTTGGTAACCGTTCTAACGGTGGTTGGGTGCATTTGCACTTCCAACTCGTCGTTTTCAACCAACTTAACGGCGTGGAACAACGGGTCGTCAATGCTTTGACCGTCAAGCGCTACGGTTACGTCTTTTATAAGGTGGGCGATTTCGCAGTCGTTAAGTACGGTAACCCCCTTACGTGCCGTTTGGCAAGCCGTGTAGGCTCTTTCCATAAGTTCTTCTAATCCCATGCCTTTAAGTGCTGAAACTTCAACGACGGGTAAGCCTATACGTTTTTCAAGTTCTTTTGCGTTAATCTTATCCCCTTGCTTTTCAAGCATATCCATCATATTGAGTGCAATAACCACGGGAACGTCGATTTCCATAATCTGCGTGGTAAGGTAAAGATTACGCTCTAAGTTGGTTACGTCTACTATGTTGATAACACAGTCGGGTTTTTCGTTAAGAATAAAGTTTCTTGAAATAACTTCTTCTTGCGTGTATGGTGAAAGAGAATAAATGCCCGGAAGGTCTACTATTGAGACGGGCTGGGATAGTTTTTTGTAAAGCCCTTCCCTTTTATCTACGGTAACGCCCGGCCAGTTGCCAACGTGTGCGGTAGAGCCTGTTAGACTGTTAAACAAGGTGGTTTTGCCAGAGTTTGGGTTACCTGCTAAAGCAAATTTTAACATCTACTTATCCTCCATTAAAACCCTTTCCGCTTCGGTTTTGCGAAGGGTTAATTCGTATCCCCTAATGGTAACTTCTAACGGGTCGCCAAGGGGGGCTTTTTTGCGAAGAAAAACTTGCGTGCCTGGGGTTACGCCCATATCGAATAGTCTTCGTTTAATTCTCGGCTCGCCGTCAACCTTGGCTATTATACCAAGTTCGCCAACCGAAAAGTCGCTTAATTTTTTCATAGTGCCTCCTTTTATTAGCAATTTTCAAGCAAAAATACTTGCTTAAAATGTGAAACAAGTTTCAGTTTTCGCATTTATATTATCATTTATATTCAATCGTGTCAAGTAAAATGTGAAACTTTTTTCATTTTCTGAAAAAAATTTTTGCTTGACTTTTGTCCACTTCTAATATACAATATATAATATGAAAGCAAAAAACGAAGTAAGGCAACCCCGCCAAGAGCGGTCTATTGAAAAAAAGAATAAGATTATTCAAGCGGGCTACGAATTATTTTCTGAAGTGGGCTATTACGGCACGAATACGGCGGAAATTGCTAAGCGTGCAGGGGTTTCTACGGGCATAGTTTACGGCTATTTTCAAGATAAGCGTGACATTTTGATTTGCGTTTTAGAAATTTATATTAACGCCGTGTTGCAACCCATACTTAAAATTTTTGACAAACTTGTCAGCCCCGTGGACTATTCGCAATTAGTGCCAAAAACGGTTGACGAAGTTATAAAAATTCACAAGCGCAATCGCAAAATACACGAGGCGTTGCACTCGCTTGCAAGCACTGACGAGGCTGTAAACGCTAAGTTTATTGAACTTGAAGACGACGTTACCAAAAAGATTGCCGACAAGTTAACGTTGCTTAATGAAAACGTTGAAAACCCGTTAGAAAAGATACACTTTGCATTAAATATAATACAAACCTTTTCGCACGAATACGTTTTTGACAAGCACGAATATATTGATTATTTGGTTATGCGTGAAATGGTGGTTACCACCATAATTAACCTATTCAAATAATCGCAAAGAGTAAATAAAAAGTAGATATTGTTTTAAAAATCAAAAAGCACGCAAGATAGCGTGCTTTTTGATTGCAAAAATTTTAAGGTCTTTACCTTTTTGGTTTTAACGACGATTATTTAATGAAAATTCGAGTAGCGGGGGCATCACCAGACAAAAGGTCTTTTATGGTATATTTTGCAGAAGCGATTATAACCTTCGTGCCGTTTTTAACGGCGTCTTTAACGTATTCAAGTTTTGCCCTTGCACCGTTAGCACCTACCCTTGAAGCGCCCTTACAGTAGTTTTCACACTCGTTAATGTTGTCAAGAACTTCGTACACGGTGCTTCCGCTAATTTCACTAATAAGCGTACTTGGGTCTGTGTTATCACGATAAATTCCATCGGCACTCGTATAAATGAGCAGGGTTTGTGCTTTTACAAGGCAGGCTATTTGTGAAGCGGTTTCATCATTATCAACACACTCAACGACCTTTTCGGCTTTGTTTTTTAACGACTGAATTTCAAAACGGCGGGTTTCTTCGGTGCTGACCGTGTCGTTATAGTTTATAATAGGTATAGCGTTTTGCTCTTTACACCTTAAAAGTAGGGTGCGAAGATGTTCACGCTTTTGCTCGTCATTAAAGTGTTGATGTTCAACCAAAACTTGCCTAACCGAATATCTTGAATCAATGTATTGGCGATAGGTAGACATCAAGATTGCTTGACCTTGTGCAGAATAGTCGGTTTTAACGTCTTCGGGAAGTCCGCTTAGTTCCGTGCCGTTTCGTTTTATATAGTCAAGTCTGCCCGTTTCGGTCGCACCACTTGTGACCCAAACGTAGCCGGGGCGAAGTTCTGAAGATAGCCTTGCTATTAGCGTATAGTCTAAAATATTATTTTGTTTGTTGATAAGCGCCATCGACCCGATTTTGCCTACTAATTCCGTATCGAATTTCATAATCTCACCTTAGTGCTTTAACAAAAGCCAAGTTTTTTCTTTTATAGTGTATCACAAAGAAAGTGTATATTCAAATAAATTATTGATGCTGGTAATTTTTAGGTTATTTTACCAAGTTTATAAATATATTTTTATAAATTTCTATCATCTTTTTGAAATCGCTTTCTGAAACACGCTCGTTTGGTTGGTGGGCGTTGCTTTTTGAAAGGTTGCCACCTACCGAACAGCCTTGCTCAAACGCCCTTGCATAAGTGCTTCCACCAATAGCGCTTGCCTGTTTATTTTCGCCCGTTACTGAGTTGTAAGCGTCCACCAAACTATTTACAAACCAGCCGTTTTTATCGGTTAGCATAGGGGGGTGCTTTTCAGTAACCTTAAAGTCGTAACCGAATTTACAAGCGACGTCGCACACGTCGTAAACGGTAAGCGGTGCTGGGATTCGCACGTCGCAAGAAAGTTTTATAAACCCACCTTCTTCGCATATAAGGTCTGGGCTTAAAGTCGTTTTGCCCTGTTCGTTTTCAAGCGTGCTTATTCCGTGACGGTCGTTAAAGAAGCAGTCTATAACGTTTTGAACGTCTTCGCCGGCGGATGCAAAGTATTCTAATAAAGGCAATATTGCGTTTTTGCCTTCGTGTGGAGTAGAGCCGTGTGCAGATACACCCTTGGCGTAAAGCCTTTCTCCGTCATAGGTAAGACCAAACTTTTGATATCCATCAGGGTTTATAAGCGGTTTAACCGAACAGTCGCTACATACGGCGTTAATAACCGTTCCGCCCTTAATACCCTTAAAGTTTTTTAAGGTTGGCAAATAAAAGTCCAACTGATACATGCCCTTTTCCGCATACGTTGCGGGAAACCCGCCGTCCGGTGAAAACCCGTATTTTGGGAAACCGTAATTTTCCTTAAAATATTCTATATCGTTCCAGCCCGTTTCTTCGTTAGTGCCGGCGTAAAACTTTATCGTTCGGTTAAACTTTATACCGCTATCTACAACCTCTTTAAGCGCATAAAGACAAGCGAGCGTTGGGCCTTTGTCGTCTTCAACGCCCCTGCCGTAAAAGTATCCGTCTTTTAAGGTGAGTGTAAAGGGGTCGGTATCCCAACCTGTTCCAACAGGCACTACGTCTAAATGCCCTATTGCGCCCACTTCTTCGCCATTGCCAACCGTAATTTCGGCTATTCGATTTTCATAGTTGGTTACTTTAAAACCAAGACCTTCGGCTATTTCTATAAAGGTGTCAAGCGCCTTTTTTGGACCTGCGCCGAACGGTGCGTTTGCGGTTGCTTCCGTTTCAACGCTATTTATTGCAATTAGTTTAGATAAATCGTTGATAAAATTATTAAAGTTCATGGTTCACCTTATAGATTTTCTACTTTCATTATACTAAAAAGGTTGCTATTTTGCAACTTTATGGTTGTAATTGCTTTTTGGCGTGGCAAAATTATGCAAATACTTTGCTTTTTTTGGAAAGTATGTTAAAATACTATTATGGACCAAGGCAAGAATTTTCACGAAGGTCATCGTGAAAGGTTAATAAACAGATTTTTACAAAGTTCCGACGGGACACCCGACCACGAACTTTTAGAAATTTTGTTGTTTCCGATGATTCCCAGAAAGGATACTAACCTAATAGCACACAAACTTCTTCACACTTTTGGGGATTTGGACAAGGTGTTTAAGGCAGACGCAAAAGAGTTAATGGCTGTTGAAGGCGTAGGAAAGCGTACGGCGTGCGAACTTGTAGTTATAGGCAAGATTATTAACAGAATTAACGAAAGCAAAAAGCCTGTAAAAGCCAAAATGCGTTCCTTTTTTGATATAAAAGACATAGTCGTTAAAGACCTTTCGGGGTTGAGTGAGGAGCGGTTTTTGCTTTATTTGTTGGACGACAAGTTTAATCAAATGCTTCGCATTGATTTTGAAGACCACCACCGTGACAGCGTTACTGCCAAGCTTCCCGAAGTTACGACTGCACTTGCTTTGCACCGTCCCAAGGGCGTAATATTGGCACACAACCACCCGAGCGGTAACGCTAAGCCGAGCAGAAATGACGACGTTACAACGCACAAACTTATAGTTATGTGTTCAATGTTCGGTGCGGAAATTTTAGACCACGTTATAGTCAGTGGAACGAAGACGTTTAGCTACTATCAACAAGGCAGATTAGATGATTTAAAAAGACAAATTCAAAATAACGTACTCTTTGATAAGGAATTCGTTTAAGTGTTAAAGGAGAAATTATGGACAAGGTAAGAACACGTTTTGCACCCAGCCCTACGGGATACTTGCATATAGGCGGTTTAAGAACGGCGCTTTATGGTTTTTTGTTTGCTAAAAAGCACGGGGGCGACTTCATTTTAAGAATAGAAGACACTGATACGACCAGATACGTCGACGGCTCAGTAGAAATTATTTACGAAACCATGCACGACTCTGGCATCGTTCACGATGAAGGTCCGGACGTTGGTGGTGACTACGGTCCGTATATTCAAAGCGAAAGAAAGGGCTTATATTTAGAATACGCTAAAAAACTTGTTGAACTTGGCGGTGCGTATTACTGTTTCTGCACTCCGGAAAGAGTGGCTTCGCTTAAAGATGAGGAAGGCAACGTTAGGTACGATAAGCACTGCTTAAAACTCTCTAAGGAAGAAATTCAAGCAAAAATCGATGCGGGCGAGCCGTACGTTATCCGTCAAAACGTTCCGCTTACGGGTGCGGGCAGTTATCACGACCTTGTTTACGGGGATATCACCGTTGAATATAAAGATATTGAAGACGGCATTTTAATTAAGAGTGACGGTATGCCGACCTATAATTTTGCAAACGTGGTTGACGACCACTTAATGAATATTACACACGTTATTCGTGGTACGGAGTATTTGTCGTCTACCCCCAAATACAACCTAATGTACGACTCTTTTGGTTGGGAACGCCCCGTGTATATACACCTTCCCCCTATTATGAAAGACGCTCAACACAAGCTTTCAAAACGTAACGGCGACGCAAGTTATGCCGACTTCGTTGAAAAGGGCTACGTTAAGGAAGCGATTGTTAACTATATAGCCTTGCTTGGCTGGAGTCCTAAGGGTAACCAAGAAAAGTTAAGTTTATCTGAACTTATTGAAAACTTCTCTTTAGAGGGCATTGGCAAATCTCCCGCTATTTTCGACGACGTAAAGTGCAGATGGCTTAGTGGTGAGTATATTAAGGCGATGACTGATGAAGAATTCGCTATTAAAGCCACCCCCTTCTTAAAAAAGAGTAAGGTTTACGGCAAATACGACACCGCTAAACTTTTAAGTTTGGTTAAGGGCAGAATTCAGATTTATAGCGAAATTGCCGATAAACTTGACTTCCTTGCAGAGTATGACGCTTTCGACACGGCTATGTTTGAAAACCAAAAACAAAAAGCCAGCCGTGAACTTGCAAAACAAATTATACCGCAAATCAAGGCTAAACTTGAAAAGGTTGAAGATTGGTCGAACGGCAACTTGTTTACTGCATTAGTGGAACTCTCTAATGAACTTGAAATTAAAAAGCAAGCGGTTATGTGGATTGCAAGAATTGCTATAACTGCAAAAGAAGCAACGGCGGGTGGCGCAACCGAAATAGCCGAACTTTTAGGCAAAGAAGAAACCTTGCGCAGATTGGATTTTGCATTAGGCTTGCTATAAAGTATAGATTATCTTGCGAGTTTTATAGTTTTTTATCGTACAAATTCTTGACTTCTTTTTTAGTTGGGTCAAAGATTTACGCCTGCTATTTTTTACGCTCGTGGATAATAAAATTTAAAACATTTTACTGAAAAACCCATTGATTTTTACTTTTAAAAATCAATGGGTTTTTAAATTATGAATAGACTTAAAGTATTTATATTATCAAACGCAATTAAATATAAAGGTTATAAATAGAAAGTCTATATAGAGATTTTATATAATAATAAAAGTCTGCCTGCAAAATTATTGATTTGATATATTGGCTATTGTTGAATTTCGTTGGCATTTTGGGTAACGTTATATTTCTTGTTGTTATATTGCACGTTCGTTGGTTTGACCTAACGAATAACCCGATAGATATGTTTCTATACCGTTAGATATTGTTTCAGCCATTTTATAAATTAAATTCAGCCTAGTTGAATTATAAAGATTATAATTTTGTAAAGACTTGCTTGCAACAATTCCGATAATACTAATATCGCCTATGCTCCCTAAATTTTTATCAACACCGAGACCGGGTTTTAATCCCTTATTTACAACACGAATTAAGCCTACGTCTTCGGGTGCGCCAATGGCGGCGTCAACGGCTATTAACACTGAGTTTGGGTGCATTAGTTTTAGATGGATTTTTGCATGTTCAATTTCTTTTGCCGTTATAGGAAAGTTTAACGTGCCGTATACATATGACGATACGTGTTTTTGTCTTAAAAACGTGCCTACTAAAGGACCTAAACTGTCCCCTAAGACCAAATCACTACCTATGCAGATGAATATTGGTGTTTTAGACTGGTTGTTACAGTTGTTTAGTGCTTGTGCGATAGAGTTACTGCTAAAAGAGTTAAAGGTGTTAAAGGTATAGTTCAGTTCCATTATAAATTCATCCTTTTTTTACTACAAGGTTTATTAACTTATTTTTTTGATAATATACGACGTAATAAATTTTTATTGAAAAATCACTATTTTTATGTTAAAATATATGTAACGCTAAAAAGGAGGGCGTGAATACACGCAATAAATTCAAATTATGGCTATTTATAGCGCTATAATCGATATTCTTGCGCTTTGCTTAATTGTAGGTATGGCAATTCATGGCGCAAAGAACGGATTTATAAAAACGTTTTTTCACTCATTTGGTTCGATAATTGCCTTGTTTCTTGCAGTTTTGTTATGCTCTACAGTTGCAAACTTTCTGGAAAGCTCTTACGGAACGGTAACTAACGTAACCACGTGGCTAGAGGCGACTTTGACTAAGGTTTTTGGCGATGAAGTTATGAACACAACTTTGCGTGATGTTACTACCGACGCCTTAAATCAATACGGAATTGCTGGATGGATTGCCGACATTGTGTTGGACTTAAAAAACGACGGCTCGATTCCGTTAGACACAACACTTAATCAGATTGTCTGCCCTGTGTTTGGTTATTATCTCGTATGTATTCTATCTGCAATAGTATTATTTATACTATTTAAGATAATATTCTTCATTATAGGCTCTATCGTTAAATCTATGCACTCATTGTTCTTAGTTGCAATCGTCGATAAAAACTTAGGCTTAGTTTTGGGAATAATTCGTGCGTTATTCTATATTCAATTCTTACTTCTTATTATTACCGCTATACCGCTTGGGTTCTTCCAAGACGTTATGATTTGCGTAAATTCAAGTTATATCGTAGGCTTTATAAATAGATTTAACGTTTATGGATTAATTGTTAACGCATTTACTACCGGCAACGTTGTTGAGATGATTAAATCAGTTTTAAGCAAATAATTTGCTAAAATAAAGCATATTTTTCACAATGTTTTTAGATGAACGCACTATAAATAGCTCTTTATTAGGGTCAAATAGATACAAATTATATTAAATTATCAAAATTTTAAAAGGCGTTGCGAATTTCCAACGCCTTTTAATTTATAAATTTTAATACTTTTAGAAGAAAAATATCAACATATTTCCCAAATTTTATTATTTTTTAACCTATTATTGCTTGTTTTTTTGTGCTTTTTGTTAGTTTTTAATGTTTTTACGTCATTGCACAAGAATTAAAGACTTTTATCTTCGTTTTGTTTCACGTGAAACTTACCCCAATTTATTTTTTAGATTTGTTTCACGTGAAACACAATCCACATTTTTGTTCAAAATAGTAATTTAACATCAGGCTTTTAATACGTCGTTAGAACTATAATGAAAAAAATAAACCCCAAAATTTCTCAGAATAACGAAAATTTTTACCGAGAAAATTTTTGGGTCATTCTCGCTCACGGCGTTAAAATGCCAATTTCTAAATGACGTTTATAAGAGTTTTTTTGATAAATATAATACGGGTGAAATCAAGGTTGCATCAAGTTTTTGCATAGGGCATTGTTGTTAATGTATTAAATACCAATTTTAATTGAATATTAAAATTAATAATTTAGACGTGCGTTTTTTGGTTGTTTTTGTTTCTTATAATTTTTAAAAGTGCAAAAAATATTAGCGTAAAAAATATAAAATATTTTTAAAAAGCGCTTGATTTTTTAACTGTTCTTACGATTAATAGCGCAAAAAATAAAATTTAGCGCTAAAAATCTACGTAAAATTAATTTATTTTTTTATTTTTTTCTATTGTTTTATATATATAAATATAGTATAATATTATAAATAGTGGCTAATCTAATATAGATAGGCAAACGCTAACCTTTTTGTGTTTATTAAATGCTTATTTTTTATCTGATAAAAAATCTAGGCAACTGTACAACTGTACGGCGTATACTTTCGTGTATTTAACGATTTGTACCATAAACATTTCAAGGTTGTTTAAATGCAAATATGATATAATTTGCCTACTACTTAAAGGAGACTTATAAAATTGACAAACAAAAAACCAAGATATTTATGGATAATTTTAGCAATTATAGTTGCGGGGCTTGCAGTATTTTCCTTCGTAAGATGTGTAAATGCTTCCGTTTCCGTTCCGACTGCTGAATTTAATACCATTGCATTAGGACCGGACGGTCTTAGCGGAACTTTATATCAAAAACCCCTTCTTAAAAGTGATGGGCAGGGCGAAATTGATTTAGAAGCGTTTAATGATTGTGATTCGTTGCCTAAAATTAAAAAAGCACTAAGCAAGACGCTTTCTACAACGGCGTATAACAAACTATTCCTTAAAGAAGTAGTATTTGACAGTTATAACGTTAGTTTTACCCTTTCGGCATACAATGGCAAGACTCTTGTTGCGAATATTTCTTTTTCAACTATTTATTCAAGAAGCGCTAATTCGGTTGATAGGTTAGAGCAAGCTTTTGCTATGGCGGGCTTTGCTAATTTTACTTACACTGACCCTAATGCCGGCTCTATTTGGTCGTCAATACTGCCAATTTTGGCGTGTGTATTAGTGGGCGTTGTGTTTATGGTTATTATGACCCAAACGCAAGGCGGAACAAAAAGTGCAATGAATTTTGCTAAAACGAACGCACGTGTTAACCAAAACTTAAAGGTTAGGTTTTCCGACGTGGCGGGTGCTGAAGAAGAAAAAGCTGAACTTGCTGAAGTGGTTGACTTCCTTAAAAACCCACGCAAATTTTCTGACCTTGGCGCAAGAATACCCAAAGGCGTGCTTTTAGTAGGGCCTCCCGGAACGGGTAAAACTCTATTTGCAAAGGCTGTTGCGGGAGAAGCAGGCGTGCCTTTCTTCTCTATAAGCGGTTCGGACTTCGTTGAAATGTTCGTAGGTGTGGGCGCTTCAAGGGTACGTGACTTATTCGACGCCGCTAAAAAGAGTATGCCTTGTATCGTTTTTATTGACGAAATTGATGCCGTTGGTAGACAACGTGGTACGGGTATGGGTGGTGGACACGACGAGCGTGAACAAACCTTAAACCAACTTTTAGTTCAAATGGACGGTTTTGAAACCAACGACGGCATTATCGTAATGGCGGCAACTAACCGTGCGGATATTTTAGACCCCGCACTCTTAAGACCGGGCAGATTTGACCGTCAAATTTACGTTAATACACCCGACGTTAAGGGTAGAGAGGCTATCTTAAAAGTACACTCTCGCAACAAACCGCTTGCTTCAGACGTTAACTTTAAGGTTGTTGCAAGGATGACGAGTGGTTTTTCGGGTGCTGACCTTGAAAACCTTTTGAACGAAGCGGCAATTCTTGCCGCTCGTGAAGACAGAAAGTTTATTACTAACAAAGACCTTTACGAAGGCATAAACAAGGTGCTTTTAGGTCCGCAAAAGAAGAGCAGGTTAGTTACTGAAACGGATAAGCGTATTACCGCTTATCACGAAGCCGGCCACGCAATTTTAGCAAGGCTCTTGCCCAACTGTGACCCCGTGCACGAAGTATCCATTATTCCACGTGGGCAGGCAGCTGGCTATACTATGACTAGACCAGACAACGACGACAACCATCTTACCAAGGCTAAACTTTTAGACGACATCGTTATGACGCTTGGCGGTAGGGTTGCTGAAGAACTTATTATTAAAGACATATCCGCAGGTGCTTCTGGCGATATTCAAGCGGTTAGTAAACGTGCTAGACTTATGGTTACCGAGTGGGGTATGAGCGAAAAGGTTGGTCCAATTTCATACGCTTCCGATAAGGAAATCTTTATTGGCAGAGATATGGCTTCACACGTTACGTATAGCGAACAAACCGCCGCAGTAATCGATGAAGAAGTAAGAATTATTATTGATGCGGGCTTGCAAAAAGCAAGAAAGCTCCTTAAAGAAAACAAAAAACTTTTAGACAATATGGCAAGGCTACTAGTTGAGCGTGAAACTATCTTCACCGAAGAAGTTGATATGCTTATGGAAGGCAAGTCAGTTGAAGAAATTATGGCGTTTATGGACGAGAACGAACGCACCCTTAGGGAAAACCCGTTTGGCAGGGGCAAGAAAAAGTCGGTTATACCACAAGTAGACCCCGCAATTGAGCCCGTACCCGAAGCACCAACAAGGCCTGTAGCAAGCGATAGTAAGGGGGTAAGTGCTAAAAATCAAGACGCTGACGGCGAAAAAAAGGAAGCACCCCAAGACGCTGACGGCAAGCAACAAACAGACCAAAAGAGCGAGCAGAAAAGCGAGAAATAAAAACTAATAATATAATCGGGGTAACCCGAGTTTATAGAAAAACACAATAACGGCTTAATACACACGAGAAAAAACCGTAACAGTCTTAAGGACAAGGAGAAGATTTATGGGAAAAATTATTGCGTTTTCAAACCAAAAGGGCGGTGTTGGTAAAACCACCACTTGCGTGAACATGTCGGCGTATTTAGCGACCAAGGGCTATAAGGTTTTAATTGTTGACCTTGACCCACAAGGCAACGCCACTACGGGGCTTGGCTTTAGTAAGAGTGAAGTTAAAAACTCCGTGTACAACGTTATGATTGACGAGATGCCCATTGAAGACGCCGTCGTTAAAACGGGTATTGAAAATATGGATATACTTCCGTCTAACATCGACTTGGCGGGCGCTGAAGTGGAACTTGTATACGTTAAAGATAGGGAACGTGTGCTTAAAAAGATTTTGGAAGCCACCCGTGGCAGTTACGATTTTATTACGATAGACTGTCCGCCGTCGCTTGGTCTACTTACCATAAACGCTCTTTCGGCTTCTGATACGGTTATCATACCTATTCAAAGCGAGTACTATGCGTTAGAAGGTTTAAGCCAACTTATGAACACCATAAAACTCGTCGTTAAGCACCTTAATCCCGCACTCAAAATTGAAGGCGTAGTGCTTACTATGAGCGATAACAGGGCTATAATTTCTAGGCAGATTTCTTCCGAAATTCGAAAGTTCTTCGGCAAGCGTGTTTACGATACTGCTATTCCAAGGAATATTCGTTTAGCCGAAGCACCAAGTCACGGTAAGGCTATCGTTCAACACGATACTAAGTGTTCTGGCGCAAGGGCGTATTTATCTTTAACCGAAGAATTTTTATCAAAACAGCCGGAAAATAGAACGGCAAAAAACTAATACGGGGTGAAAGAACAAATGAAACCAATCAGAGGATTAGGTAAAGGGCTATCGGCACTTTTTTCTGAAACCGAAGAAGATTACGGCAAGAGTTTAATTTTTGACGAAGAACCTGCGCAAAAGGGTGAGGGCGTTACCGAAATAGACGTTGCGTCTATTTTTGCAAACCCCAATCAGCCTAGAAAAGTGTTTGATGAAACGGCACTTAAAGAACTTGCAGACTCTATTGCAAAGCACGGCGTAATTATGCCTATCATCGTCAACAAGAGTGGCGATAGATATATGATAATTGCCGGCGAACGTCGTTTTAGGGCAAGCAAAATTGCAGGGCTTAGTAAAGTCCCCGTAATTGTTAAAAACTATAACGAACGTCAGATTAAAGAAATTTCTTTAATTGAAAACTTACAAAGGGAAGATTTAAACCCCATAGAAGCGGCAACCGCAATGCGTTCGCTTATGAACGACTACGGTATGACCCAAGAAGACTTGGCGGACCGAATTGGCAAATCACGTCCGGCTATTGCAAACACTTTAAGGCTTTTGACCTTAGCACCCGAAGTTATTAAAATGGTTGCGGGTGGCAGTCTTTCAGCAGGGCATGCAAGAGCGCTCGTTTCAGTTCCTAACTACGACCAATTAAAGCTTGCAGAAGACGTGGTTAAGGAAGGTTTGTCTGTTCGTGACGTTGAAAAGCGTGTTAAGGAATACTTCGCCCCACCAGAAGAGAAAAAAAAGAAAAAGGCAAAAGTTGAACTTTCTGCCGAACTTAAAGAATTAATCGGCGATATGCAAAGGGTTCTTGGTACTAAGGTCAACGCTATTGGCAACGACAATAAGGGTAGAATTTATATCGACTACTATACCCGTGACGATTTAGACCGCTTGGCTGAAATTATTGAGTTCGTTGGCAAGAACAAGAAACAATAAAGGGGAAAACATATGGGCGTTTGGATTTGGTTAGGCATTAGTATAGTGGCGATTATTACTGAAATTTTAACTAACCAACTATTTGCCGTTTGGTTTGCCGTAAGCGGGTTAATTAGTTTGATTTTAACGACCTTTACGTTTGCTTGGTACGTTACCGTACCCGTGTTTATAGCGGTAAGTGCTATTTTGGTGCTTTTTGTTAGAAGGGGCGTATTAAAGTTGGTTAGTAGCGCAGACGTAACGCCTGCCGAAGACAACAACGAACAGCCACCCGTATAGAAAAATAAAAAACTTGGCGAAGCGGATTTCCGCTTCGCCCTTTTAGTAGAAGTATGATAAATTTTAAGCCACTTGGTAAAAACGTATTAGAAATAAAAAACTATTTAATGGGGCAAAACGCACCCTTTTGCGACCTTAGTTTAGGCGTAAAATATATTTGGCGAAACGACTTTAGGTGCGAGTACGCCATAGTGCAAAACACACTTATCTTAAAAGAAAGCACGCCCGAATATACCGACGCTTTTTACTACCCCATTGGTGAAAACGTAGAGAGTGCCTTGCAAGAAATTGAAAATTATTGCAAGCAAAAGGGCATAGAACTAAAATTCTGTTGTATTGATAACGTTACGGCAAGCGAACTTGCTACAAGATATCCGCTTACCGAAATTTTTAACGAGCGTAATTGGAGCGACTATATATACGACGCTAACGCCTTTAAGAACTTTAAGGGCAAAAAATATAGTGGGCAACGCAATCACATAAACAAGTTTAGAAAGACCTATCAAAACTGTTCGTTTAGTATAATTACACCCCAAAACTTGCAGACGGCGGTTGATTTTATAAACGAGCAAACGGCAAAGTCCGACTTTTCTATGTGGACGGAAAAAGCCGAAGCGCAAAACTTAACCGACTACGTTAACAACGCCTTTAGGTTAGGGCAAGTGGGCGGTATGGTGTGTGACGGAAATAAGGTTATAGGCGTTTCTTTTGGTGAAAGGATAGGCGACACGCTTATAGTTCACGTAGAGAAGGCCGATAGAAACTATCAAGGGGTATATCCCTACCTTGCTAGCGCATTTGCAAGTGCTTTTGCCGTTGACGGCGTAAAATTTATAAACCGTGAAGAAGACTGCGGGGATATGGGGCTTAGGATATCCAAACTGCAGTATCACCCCATAGAAGTTAAAGAGAAGAACTTCGTAAAAGTTAAAACGCTCTTCGACGGGCTTGTTGATATGCCCACGCTTATTACCGAAAGGCTTGAAATAAGTTATTTGCAAAGTGGCGATATGGCTGAATATTATAAACTGTACACAGACCAAGCGTTAAACAAATATTGGGGCTACGATTATAAAAACGACCTATCAAGCGACCCTACGCCCCAAGATTTTTACGATTTTGCACTTTCTTTACGGCAAAAAAGGGAAGAACTTTCATTTGCGGTAAGGTTAAATGGCAAAATGATTGGCGAACTTGTGGCGTACAACTTTGGCTATCAGGCCGACTGTGAAGTGGGGTATAGATTTTTTTCTGAGCATCATGGCAAGGGATACGCCGTAGAGAGTGCCAAAGCACTTTTAGATTATATTTTCGGCACGCTTAAAGCAAACAAAACCTACACCCGTTGCTTTAAGCAAAACACCCCGTCGCACAATTTAGCGTTAAAACTTGGCTACACGCAAACCCGTGAAGACCAAACGCATTATTATTTTGAAAAAATTTTAAGGTAAAACCGCAAGAAAATCAGTGCTGAAAAATAATAAACAAAAAAAATCGTTAGAAACTAAAAAACTTTCAAAAAAAGGCTCCCTTGTGTAAAGGGAGCTGTCAATTTATTGACTGAGGGATTGCTTTATAACAATATCTATATATTCGCAAACCTCTTTAAATTTTAAGTTAATTTGATTATTTGGTATTCGTATAACTTTTAGCCCAAAGTTAGAAAGGAAGTCGGCTCTTTCCAAGTCCTTTGCTTGAATTCTATCTTCATAGTGTTGTGAACCGTCTAATTCAATCACTAATTTTGCTTTTGTACAATAAAAATCAACTATATAGATTCCTATAATTTTTTGCCGTATAAAACGCAAAGGATAGGTACGCAAGAAATCAAACCAGAGTTTTCGTTCTTCTTTGGTCATTTCTCGGCGTAAACGTTTTGCAAAAGGAACAAGGGCTTTATTATGTTTTTTAATCATCTAAAATCCCTCCGTCTTGCTGACGCAAGCCACCTCCCTTAAAACGAGTGTTAAGGGAGACTTTATTTTAACTTTCTTAAAAACTCCTTTTTGACAAGGGAGTATTTTTATTTAAAAGAAAGTCAAGCCGTAATTTTTTTACAAGAAGAACTTTTTACCGTGAAAGGTGTTTATTTAATTGCCGTTAAATCAATCCACGTCAAAAATATCGTCGTATGAAACCTTTAATATATTTTTTATATGAATAATTTCATCGGGATATAGGTGACGTTGACCAACCTCAATTTTGGCAAGCGCACTGCGTGTAATGTTGCAACCAAGCAATTGCAACTTTGTGGCAAGGGATTCTTGTGTAATGCCAGCCCTTTCCCTTAATTTGCGTATATTATTACCCACTATGGTTTCAATTAAATTATTCAAATCGATTACTCCTATATAAGTGCAATTTGCTTGACAATATTATAGCAACATTGTATTATAATGTTGCACCTATATAAGTGCAAATATAAAGAGAGGAGAAATTATGAAAAAATATTCAGCAATAAAAGATATGTATTATGGAAATCGTGGAGGGCACGATATTATAAAAATTAAAAACGAAGAAGTGTTGGTTTTAGACGTTATTAACGAGAGCGAAAAACTTCTAATCAAAAAATTAAGTAAAAAACTGGAAATCTTAGAGATTTATAAAAAGTTAGACGGTGCGATAGGTGAACTTACTTTAATTGAAAACGAGCACTATTATAAAGAGGGTTTCAGGTTTGGGTTTTTAATGGCTATGGATGTTTTTGACTTATAATAGTAAGCCGTGATTAGCTTTAAAAAAGAAGTGCGCCAATAATGCAAAAACAATACTGACGCACTAAAAATCGACGTTTATTTAAGATTTTAATAATCGTATACTTGCTCGCTGGCGGTGCGCCACTCTGCGTCGTAAAGGTTATGTATTTCTTCGGCAGAAATCATCCACTTAACCGCTTCGTTGGGACGCTCTAAAAGGGTAAAGTTATAAAACTTATTTTTATAATATAAGGCAAGACCGCCGTTTATATCGAATATTAGCGAATACACGGCTTGTGCTTCAAAAAACAAGTCAACGCTTTCTTCAAGTTGTGTGCCAACGTAGTGCAAGCCCTTGTTGGTTAGCGTTAAAACGCCTTCGCCAATATCCCTTGAAGAAAAGTTCTTGCCAAGTTTGCTGCGGTTTATGTCGGAAAGTTTAACCTTTTGGGTAAGGCAAAACTCGTCGCTACGGGTTTCGCCGTGCAAAATTTTGCGTTGCCACTTGTACCACTTGTCAGTATCGTCAAAAATCATATCCTTGCTAACGGGGTTAAGCAGATAGTATTCATCCATACGAACGCTATAACCACACTCTGAGCAACTAACTACTTCGCCGTCAACCTTTATCTTAAATTCACTATTGCAGTGCGGACAGCGATATATAATCTTTTCTAAGCCGAAAGCGTTTGGCTTTTCACCCTTGAAAGCAATTTTGTGCTGACGATTATAGTCAAACTCGTTATACTTAAAATGCTCCATAAGTTTAGCGTAAAGTTCTTGCTTAGATTTGGTTGCAAGTTCTTCGGGGGTAAACAAGTAGGTGTAGTGGAAGTTCATTTTGCCCTTTTTGATATCCGATGAATATCTAGTGCGGGTTAAGTACGAGCCGTTAGTCTTGCACAAAATAACGGGCAACTTGCACTTTGCAATAAAGTCCATAGTAGCGGGGTTAATAGGATGCGTGCTACCACTGGTAGACTGTATGCCTTCGGGGGCTAAAAACAAACTGTCCCCCATCTTAACCGATTTAAGCATTTGTTTAACGGCAGTGGGGTCGGGTTGGTATAGGTATTTTGCAATAACACCTATACTTTTGAAAATTGAATAAACGTATTTTTGAAAAACGTTTCTATAACCACAAACAATGTGAATATTGTTAACACGCATACCGTAAAGGTTATACAAATAATCGTCACGAGAGGCATGCGTTGATATAAGCATAAAGGGTTTCTTTTTAACTTTTTTAACGTCAAAGTCGTAAGTAAAGGTAGCCCCACGTTTTTTGGCGATTCTACCAAGCGCTAAAAATATAACGCTTGCAACCAACTTGTTGGGGTGCTTTATTTGCCTTAACTTGAATTTTTCGTGTAGTGACTTTTTCATAGCAATACCTAACTAGTCTTTTAATACGTCATATTGTACTATAAAGCACGTTAAAAGTCAACACTAAATAGTTACGCCCTGTTTTGCAATGCAAAACGGGGCGTGGTTTAATTTTTATTTTAAGTTGCAAAACCTTAAAATTAGGGCTTAATAACTTCTTGACCACCCATAAACGGTCTTAACACTTCGGGCACTGTTACAGAGCCGTCGGCATTTTGATATTGTTCAATAAGAGCGGGGAAAACTCTGCTCGTAGCAAGACCAGAGCCGTTTAAGGTGTGTAAGTAAGCGGGTTTACCCGTTTTGGAATCCCTAAACTTAGTGTTGTTTCTTCTTGCTTGGTAGTCGTTAGCGTTAGAAACTGAAGATACTTCTTTGTAAATGCCCATTGAAGGAATCCACACTTCAATATCGTAAGTTCTAGCCATTGAAGCCGAGCAGTCGCCTGCGGCAAGTTTGCTAACCCTAAAGTGAAGACCAAGTTTTTCAATAAGGCTTGCGGCCTTGTTTACCAATTCTTCAAACGCTTCAGCACTGTGGTCGGGGTGTGCGTATTGAACCATTTCAATCTTATTGAATTGGTGACCACGAATCATACCACGTTCTTCAGCTCTGTAAGAGCCTGCTTCCTTTCTATAACAAGGGGTGTAAGCAAACATTTTTAAGGGAAGTTTGCCCTCGTCTAAAATTTCACCCGCATAAAGATTCACAAGCGCCGTTTCAGCGGTGGGAAGCATAAAGCGGTTTTTCTTTCTATCTTCATCAACGTCAAGCCAATAAACTTCATCAGAAAATTTAGGGAACTGACCTGCACCAAAGCCACAGTTATAACCAAGTTGGTGTGGGGGAAGAATAAATTCGTAACCGTCCTTTAAGTGCTCGCTTATAAAGAAGTTAAGAAGCGCCCATTCAAGCCTTGCACCATCGCCACGGTATAACCAATAGCCACTGCCAGAAAGCTTCGTGCCTCTTTCGTAATCAATAATTCCAAGTTTGGTGCAAAGGTCAACGTGGTTTTGCATTGGGAAGTCAAACTTAGGTTTAGAGCCAACTTCACGAATAACCTTGTTGTTTTCCTTTTCGCCGGGAAGAAGGTCTTCGTCCGGAACGTTAGGTATAACGGCTAAAAGATTAAACACCTTGTCTTGTAATTCTTCTACCATCTTATCGCACTCGGCAATCTTGTCGCCAAGTTCACGCATTTGGGCAAATATTGCGTCGGTGGGTTGACCAGCCTTTTTAAGTGCGGGGATTTGCGCCGAAACCTTGTTTTTTTGCGCCTTGTAACCTTCAACTTCGCTAATAACCTTTTTACGCTTAGCGTCAAGGTCTAAAATAGTGTCAAAATCGGCTTTATAGCCCTTGCGAGCCAAAAGTTCGGTCATCTTTTCTTTGTTTTCTTGAATTTTTTTGATATCTAACATGAACAAACCTTCTATAAAATATTTATCGTTATATATTAAAACACAAAATCTTATTAAAATCAATAAAAAAACACACAAACTAAGTAATTTTATTGTTAAAATGGCAATTTTGATAATTTTTAACAAAAAAGTTTGGCAAAGCGTGTTATTTTCTTGCAAAAAGACTCTGAAAAGTGGTAAAATGATTTACGAGTATAAATACGTCTTAACTCAAGGGGGAGTTTTTATGAAGGACAGATTGTTGTCTTTAAAAGAATTTATTGATAAGAACGGCAAAATTTCACTTAAAGAACTTGCCGTTGCCTTTCCGGAAGTGTCTGCAATGACCCTTCGCCGTGACCTTGCAAGGTTAGAAGAAAATAACGACGTTATTCGTATTCCCGGCGGTGCTGTGTCTGTGGATAGTTTTCTTAGGGAAAAGGAAGCACAGTTTTCTAAGCGTATAAACTATATGGCTGAAGAAAAGGTTGAAATTGCTGAAAAGGCTTCAAAACTCGTTGAGCCGAATAGTTGCGTGTTTATTGACGGTGGCTCTACAACCACCTACTTTGCACGTGCTTTGCCTGACGACAACTATTACGTTTTAACCAACTCAGTGCCCATTGCTGAAACTATTTTAACCAAAGAAAAACCCACCGTTACTTTGCTTGGTGGTGACCTTAAAAAGCACAACTTTATTACGGTTGGCAAAACGTGTAGGGATTTTATCGACGGTATGAATATTCAAACGGCGGTTATGACCAGCACGGGCTTTGTTAAAGACACGGGAAGCTTTACTTGTGGCAGTCAAGCCGAAGCCGAAATTAAGCAAAGGGCTATTGAAAAAGCAGACCTTGTTATCATGCTTTTGGATAGTTCAAAAGTCAATAAAAAAACACCTTACACCTTTGCAACCCTACTTGACGTAGACTATATCGTGGTGGATAAAGAGTTTCCCGACGACCTTAAAGAAAGTATGCTTGCTATGGGTATGAAGGTTTATTAGTCCACAAAGGCAATTAGTTTACGGGCGCTTTAGCGCTTAGGAGAGATATGTTTAAAAAATTAAGGGCGGATATAAGGGCTGCAAAGCAGAACGACCCCGCCGCAAGAAGCAAATTTGAAATTTGGCTTACCTATTCGGGCGTGCATGCACTTTCTTGGCATAGGGTTGCCTATTTCTTTCATAAAATTCATTTCAGATTGCTTGCAAGGTCAATTAGCCAAATGGCAAGATTTTTCACAGGGATAGAAATACACCCCGCAGCAAAAATAGCGGGCGGTGTTTTTATCGACCACGGTGCAGGCGTAGTTATTGGTGAAACTGCCGAAATTGAAGAAGGCGTAGTTATCTATCAAGGTGCGACGCTTGGTGGTACGGGTAAAGAAAAGGGCAAGCGTCACCCCACGGTTAAAAGGGGTGCGGTAATATCTGCCGGTGCAAAAATTTTAGGCGGTTTTACCGTTGGCGAATATGCTAAAATCGGTGCGGGCGCAGTGGTGCTTAAAGAAGTGCCGGCCTACGCAACGGTGGTGGGCGTGCCGGGTATAGTTGTAAGAATTAACGGTGAAAAGGTTACCGACTTAGAACAAGAAAAACGTGACCCTATCATCGAAGAAATTTGCCACCTACGTGAAAAGATTTTCACTTTGGAAGACAAACTTTTGCAAGTTTACAAGCAAGAAGGCTTAGACGTGACCGAGTTTGACGGGCAGGCAGAAAGAGCTAACTGCGTGGCAGACTGTATTGAAAGTTTAAAACAAAAATAATTTTAGTGAGACTAAATATGAAAATTTATAACACTTTAACAGGTAAAAAACAAGAATTCGTGCCTATTGAAGAAGGCAAGGTTAAAATGTACGCTTGCGGTATAACCGTATCTGGCGAAGCGCATATTGGCCACGCTTATCAAGCGCTTATTTACGATATTATAAGAAAGTATTTGGTAAAAATCGGCTACGACGTAACGTATGCTCGTAACTATACCGACGTTGATGATAAAATTATCGCAAAGTCTAACCAAACGGGTATTCCCGCAGACGAGTATGCGCTTGAAATGATTAAAAACATTGACACGCAAATGGCAAGGCTAAAGGTGGGTGAGCCTGACGTGTGGATTAAGGCTACACAGTGCATCGACGATATTATCGGCTTCGTGCAAGAGTTAATAGACCTTGGGCACGCATACCCAACCGACAAGGGCGACGTTTATTTTGCAGTTGATAGTTTTCCGTCTTACGGCAAACTTTCGCATAGAAATTTAGAAGACGCTTTTAACGGCGTAAGGGTGGAAAACGACGAAAGCAAGTTAAACCCCTTGGACTTCGCTTTGTGGAAGTCTGCTAAACCCGAAGAACCCAGTTGGGATTCGCCTTGGGGCAAGGGTAGACCCGGTTGGCATATAGAGTGTTCCGCAATGAACAAAAAAGCGTTTGGCGACCAAATAGATATTCATGGCGGCGGTAGAGATTTAATATTCCCCCATCACGAGAACGAAATAGCGCAAACCGAAGCTTTGACGGGCAAGCAATTCGTTAATTATTGGATTCACAACGGCTTAATTAAGGTTAACGGTCAGAAGATGAGCAAGTCTTTGGGCAACAGTTTAGTGCTTAAAGATTTAATGGATAAATATTCGGCTGAAACAGTTAAGTTTGCATTGCTTCAAACAAATTACAGGGGCGACATAAACGTAACCGATACGCTTTTCCCCGATGCCGAAAAACACCTTTGTGATTTTTACAAGGTTTTCAAGTCGGCAACCGACAAGGGCTTTGAAATAGCGGGTGAAAATCCACAAATAGACGCCGAGTTTAACTCTGCTATGGACGACGACTTTAATACTGCGCTTGCAATAGGCAACCTTTACGGATACTTTAAGAGCGTGAAGGCAAAAATTAACGCAGGGGATTGCACGTGCGGTGCTGACCTAAACCAAATTAAAACGACCTATTCGCTACTTGGTTTATTTGAAGAAGACCCCGCTGAATTCATCGCTAAATACGATAAGGCTGAAGCGAGCGAGCAAGCACCCCAAGAAGTTATTGATATTGCCAACGAGCGTTTGCAAGCAAGAAAAAACAAAGATTGGGCGACTTCGGACGCTTTGCGTGATAAGATTTCGGCACTCGGTTACGAAATTAAGGACGCTAAAGACGGCTACACCTTAATTAAAAAGGCTTAGTATGAAGCGTGTTAGAATTACAGCGTTAAAGCAGGCGATACATCAAGACTTAATCGAACGTTACGAAAACCCTATAGAGCACGCTTGCGACCTTAAAGTTGGTGCGGTGTTCGTGTCGGAAAATTATCAAAAGCCAAACGGTTTTTGTAGTGAAGCGTGGAAGAGTTTAGTACCCTTCGTAATGGCACTGTCAAGTGGTGCGGAAGATTTTTTCGACGGGTGGATGAAAGATAAAAAGACGGCTATGGTCAGTTGCAGTGACGGGTTTAGACCTATGAGTTTCTTACTTGAAGCCATTGATTAAAATATAAGGGATTACGATTATGATTACTTCAAAAGAATTAAGAGAAAAGTGGATAAAGTTTTACGAAAGCAAAGGGCACGTTAATATCGGTGCGGTGTCACTTATTGGCGACGGAACAACGGGCGTTATGTTTAACGTTGCGGGTATGCAACCTTTAATGCCATACCTTTTGGGTAAAAAGCACCCTATGGGCACTCGCCTTTGCAACGTTCAAGGTTGCGTTAGAACGGTTGATATCGACTCGGTTGGCGACGCCACCCACTTTACCTTTTTTGAAATGATGGGCAACTGGTCGCTCGGTGACTATTTCAAAAAGGAAAAAACCGCTTGGACGTTTGAACTTTTAACCACCGTTTTCGGCTTTGATAAGGACAAGATTTGCTCAACCGTATTCGAAGGCAACGACGCTGTTCCAAAAGACGACGAAACGGCTAAACTTTTGCGTGACTTGGGTATTAAAGAAGAAAATATTTTCTATTTGGACAAGTCTAACAACTGGTGGGAATTAGAAGGCACGGTGGGTACGCCTTGCGGTCCTGATAACGAGTGGTTCTATCCCAGAGAAGACGGTAAAGATTCAAGCGACTTTTTAACTTCCGACCGTTACGTAGAAATCGGCAACGACGTATATATGCAATACGAGAAGTTAGAAGGTGGCAAGTATAAAGAACTTTCCGGCAAAAACGTTGACACGGGTTTTGGCTTAGATAGGCTTTTATTGTTCCTTAACGGTTTAGACGACGGCTATAAAACCGACCTTTTTGCCGAAGCCGTTGCTTACCTTGAAAAGACTTCGGGCAAAAGTTACGACGCCGATGAAAACGCAAGAAAGGCTATAAGAATTATTGCCGACCATACCAGAACGTCGGTTATGCTTATCGGCGATAAAAACGGTATAGTTCCGTCTAACACGGGTGCGGGCTACATTTTACGTAGACTACTTCGCCGTGCTATTAGGTATTGCCGTAACTTAGAAATAGACTCTACCGAAATATTAAACGTTGCTAAAATCTTTATTGAAAAAGTTTACGATACGGCATACCCCTTATTAGTTGAAAAGAAAGACTATATCTTAGACGAGATTACCAAGGAAATCAAAAAGTTTGAAGCGACGTTGGCGCAAGGCATTAAAGAGTTTGACAAACTTATTACCGGCTTAGAAAGAAAGAACGCCTTTATGAAGGGAAAGGACGCAAACTACGTGCCTGAAACTGAGCTCACGGGCAAGCAAGCGTTTAGACTTTACGATACGTTCGGCTTCCCGTTAGAACTTACGGTTGAACTTTGCTTAGAGCGTGGCTTAACCGTTGACGAAGCAGGTTTTAACGAAGCGTTTAAGGCACACCAAGAACTATCAAAAGCGCAGGCGGCTGCGGCTAAGGGTGGCTTAACTGAACAAACGGATACCACTATTAAGTACCACACCGCAACTCATATTATGCTTGCAGGTTTAAGAAAAATGTTTGGCACACAAACCGAACAAAAAGGCTCTAACATTACCGAAGAACGTTTGCGTTTTGACTTTAACTGCGACCACAAAATGACCCCCGAAGAACTTGCGGAATTAGAGAACTTCGTAAACGAAGTTATCGCTAAAAAGATTGACGTTGTTCGTGAAGAAATGCCTTATAAGGTTGCTGTAGAAAGGGGTGCTTACGGTGTCTTTAATGCCGAAAGCGACGACCAAATAGTAAGCGTTTATTCTATTGACGGCGTAGATATTCAAATTTGCGGCGGCCCACACGTTAAAAACACGGGGGATTTAGGCAAGTTCGTTATAAAGAAAGAAGAAAGTTCTTCAAGTGGCGTTAGAAGAATCAAAGCCGTGCTAAAATAAGGCAAAAAATTTGCAGCAAAAAGAGCCTGCTATTCAAAGCAGGCTCTTTTGTTGTGATAAAAGGGTTTAAGACAAAGTATATTTAGCCGAAACAACATATCCGTATATCGTCGATACTTTTAATGAAATTTTATCGCCCCTTTGTAACAATTCGGGCTCGCCAGAACCTTTGCTTGTAAGCACGAAAGCCGTATCATCTTCCAACTTAAAAGTTCGGTCATCTTCGTGTTTGCCAATCAAGCAAGACGTTTTTATTAGCACGTTGTTTTGGTCGTACTCTTGTATAATAACCCAGTCTTCAATGTCTGGCCAAATTATATTTATAGTTATTTCACTATGACGGTTTGCCGTACTCGTAGCTTCGGCGTTAACAATATCTATTTTAATATACGTGTTTCTTTTGACCTGTGAAGAGCTGTATAAGAAGTAGCCCTTTTCACTATTATCTAAAGCGTAAATATAAACTTTTTGCACATTTGGACTTAGTGTTATTTCAGCTTCACGTTTGATTTTGCAGGTGTATCCAGTAAATTGATTTTTAATTTCTTCAGAAAAAGCACTGACAATTGATAACGGGCTGTTAGAACTATACACGCAAGTGTTGCCTTTGGCAAATAAAAAAGGATATCTATCTTCAGGGAAGAAGACTCTATTGCCAACGGCGGCTTCATACACAAAACCAGAGTCTAACACGTTCGGCTTGTATTTGTTATAACCTGATTCCGGTGCATATATAGGGGGATACTCGCCGTCGTATGTTTCGGTAGAAATAAAGAAACCCTTTACATAATTATCGCCATCAAGATAATCATCTAAAACCACTATTTTATCTGCGGTGTAAGTTATTGTTGTTTTATTATTATATTTTGTTGTGGTTTTGTTAATAAAGGTCATAACCAAATAACCTGTCCTTAACTCAGAAAACAACATTGGCTTACCGTAAACGTTGTAGCACGGTACTTTATAAGAGAATAGATGGGGATAGTTTTTATAAAGTTGCGTTTTGTTTTCGGTAAGGTAATTATAGGTTGAGAAAATATAACCGTGTTGGAAATTTGGGTCGAACTCAAAATATCCTTCTTGTTTAATGGTTTCGATTGTTACGATTGGTTTGTTTTCTGTTTTTTGTCCAAAAACGTATATTCCTAAAAAAATTGAAAAAGCACACAAGATTGCAAGTGAAATACACAAAAATAGTGTAACCTTATTGTTTTTGCTAATAGTTTGAGCAGAGTCTAACGCTATATTCTTAATAGTTTCATTGGAAATCAACTCTTCCTTTTCAATGCCCAGCAACTTTGAAAGCGACGCAAGCATGGTTTTATCGGGGTAGCCCCTGTCTTGCTCCCACTTGGCAACGGCTGAACGAGATACGAATAGTTTGTTGGCAAGGTCTTGTTGGGTTAAGTTTTGTTCTTTGCGATAATTTTTTAATCTGTCACTAAGCTTCATATAACAAAACTCCTTTGATAATTTTCGTAAAGCGCCTTGGCGTTTCTACACCTTAATTATAGTTAAAGCCTTACTCAAAATCAACAGATATTAAGATACTATCGTTAAAAACGCATAAGAGTATCACTAAAAAATAAAAATTTTCAATAAAACAAAACAATTGTTTGACAAAGCGTAAAAATTATCTTATAATGTTTAGGCTATTAGGTGGTTTTGCAAAAAACAAGGCAATAGTGTTTGTGCTATTAACTTATAAGCACCGTTAGCTCAATTGGATAGAGCGTTGCGCTACGGACGCAAAGGTTAGGGGTTCGAGTCCCTTACGGTGTGCCAACAAAAAAGGTTAAGAGAAAAATCTCTTAACCTTTTTTGTTATCCACCAAAGTGGATAGAATTTAACCTATATATCCGTACCACACCATATCCAATTGAGAGCTCAATTGAAACTGCAAGTCCATCAAAGAAAGCCCGTCAGCCGTATTTCCTACGCTACGCTTCGGGCACAGAGCGTTGCGCTACGGACGCAAAGGTTAGGGGTTCGAGTCCCTTATGGTGTGCCACAAAAAGTCTAAACCATTGTTGGTTTAGACTTTTTGTTTTACTATAAAAGGGACTCGAACGGGTAGGAATCGGCAACTTAAAAGTTGGAGTTACCCGT
>JAZQKH010000003.1:0-9225 GCA_045542055.1 Christensenellaceae bacterium
ATATTCTTAATTAGGTTTTCTTTATTATAATAGGTGTTATAAATTGAAAGTATAAATGAATTATCTGTCAAGTTCTTTTGTTCTAAAAGGTTTACCATGCCTTTTTTATAAAAATAATTAGCGTTTTGAATTTGGTCGCCACGTGAGTTGCCTTCTGGCAAAGGAATTAGTAGGGTTGGAATATTTAATGATAGCAATTCAAATAAAGTGTTAGACCCCGCACGTGAAACACATACTGATGCAACACTATAAGCGTATTCTATTTGATGCAAATACTCTAATTGAACGTATCCGTTTTTATTAAGAGCCTTTTTAACGTTATTTTTTCCGCATATATGGATAATATCAAATTCGTTAAGTAAAACCTCATAGCAACTATTAACTGTGTCATTAATTGATTTTGAGCCTTGGCTTCCACCAAGGACTAATAGAATTGGTTTTTTTCCACTAAATTTAAAATAATTTAGTGCTTGTTTTTTTGAAATTTTAAAAAGTTCTTCTCTCAGTGGCGGACCAACGTATATTCCGTTTTTTACTTCTGACGCTGTTTGTTCAAACGACGTAAGAATTTTTTCACAGTAGTTTTGTGAAATTTTGTTGGCTAAGCCTACGGTTAAATCACTTTCGTGACTAATTATCGGAATATTAAGAGTGCTACCCGCAATTACGGTAGGCAAAGCGACGTAGCCACCTTTTGAAAATATTAAACTTGGTTTAATCTCTTTTAAATAGTGTTTTGCAGTACAAATTCCTTTAATTAACGTAAAAGGGATGGTCAGGTTTTTTAAATCTAATTTTCTATTAAGTTTTACGCAAGGTATTTCATAATATGGAATATTTGTTTTAGAAATAATATTCCTTTCTAAACCGTTGGCACTACCAAAATAGATTAGTTCGTGTTTCTCAAGGTGTGGTAATATAGATAAATGTGGGGTAACGTGTCCAGCAGTACCACCGCCAGTTAATATAATTTTTGCCATATATTAATATATGTGTAAATTCTATAAAGGTATACAAAACAAAAAGGCAGATATTTAATCTGCCTTTTAATTTATTTAACGTTTGTTATTTGGTTTCGTCTTCACCAAAGTTTTGAACGTCACCATATTCGTAAGCGTCGTCTTCATTATCTTCGGTCTTTTCTTCAGACTCATCTACGTCTTGTGGTTCAACGATTTCTTCTTTATTATCAGTCTTTTTCTCACTCTTAGAAATTCTGCTTTGAACTTTGTAGTGAGATTTAGCATCGTTTGCATTTGCTTTGCGTTTTCTAATAACGTTCTTAAGAATAAGCATAATGAGTGCAGCAACTAATGCAACTGATAAAAGAATTGTTGAGAAAGACATCCAGAAAGTAGCAGGGTCAGTTTCGGTTGTGCAGTTATTGATTTCTTCTTCCTCTTCAATAGAATCGTAAGGGTTAACTTCGATTGGGTCTAAGGTATTAAATACAGCATAAACCATATTTGACGTTTTTGCCCAAACGTATTTAGATAAAGTGATAACTTCTTGTTCGGGGTATTCATCGTTAAATTGTTTTTCAGTATCAGTTAAAGGACGCTTGTAAGCATATAATTGGTCATTTGTGCTATCAGAATCATCAAAATTAACTCCGTAAAGGGGAGAAGCAGTATCCTCATAAAGTGAAGATGACCACTTAGCGCTTTCAGTAAAACCGTTAGCAAGAGAGATAGAAATATTATCAAATAAAACTAAGCCGGAAGATTTAGCACCATCTCTACCACCGTTCCACATTTCTAAACGGAAGTTCTTTTCCGTAGCACCCGTTGCAACAAAGAAAGAAACTGAAACCCAACCGTCTGCATCAGTGGGAGTATTAGTGTCAATCATTAATGCTAACTCTAATGCTTCATCGCTTGGCGTGCCAATAGTGTACACACCGTTTTCAATGTTCGAAGTAAACGAATTTAAGGTCATAACCTTCTTTGCAGCCTTTGAAACGTCAACTAAATAAACGTATGCGTTAGCAGTTCCATCAACTTTAACCTTTAAAGTTACCTTAGCATAAGCGTTTGCTTTAATAGTGTTCTTATCACTAATAAAGCCGTAACTATTGCCACCGTTTTCAGAAGTGTTATAAATCATAAGGGGCTGAATATCTTCATCAATATCACCAAAAGCATCTTCTAAATTTACGTTTGTGAGATTGGTCTTATAGTTATTAAGATATTCACTATTAACTAAACCTGCGTAGTTGCCGTTTACGCCCTTGCCACTACGTGTATTAATTCTTGAACTATCACCACCTGAAATATAAACGTGGTCAGCACCAACACCTTCGTAACCCTTGGGGTTAGAGGGGTAATTAATGATAGTTCCTAAGTCGCTTGGGCTTTGAGAAATAGAATAGTTTTTAGATGATTCCGTTCCATCTGACGGTGCATTATCAAAACCGGCGTATAAATCGGTAATACCGTTTGCTGAAGCGTTAATTAACGAATAGAAATCATAATCATCGGCTTCAACGTCAGTTATATCGCCACCGGCAACGTATAAGTCAGAGAAGGTGACTGAACCACTTGTTAAGTCGGATGCGTAGTTAACCGTGTTTAGGTTGGTTGGACCAACAACGATTACCAAATAAAACTGTCTTGTATCAACGTCAAAGTTATTTTTAATAACTAAATTACAAATTAAATCGACGTCTGAGTGTTCATCAAAAGTAGCAATAGCGGGACGCTTGGTTGAAATGCTTCCGTCAACGTCGTAAACGTCGATGGTTATATTCTCAGAACCAAACTTCTTAAGGTCGGTCTTAATTCTAAACGATACGATTTTATATTCGTTAGCGTCTAAAATAAATTCGGGTGAAGATACTTTGATTGAGGCACTTGCCTTTTCTAACTCAATCTTAAAGGAGTCGGCAGTTTTCGTAGCAGTGATTGAACTTGCAGGGAAAACGTCTTTACTCGTTAAACTACCGTTTGCGCCCGTAACGTTTGAAGTTGTGAATAAGTTATCGGTAGTTTCAGGGAAGGATGATTGGATGTCAACACTGTTAAAGAAACCGCTGGGGAAACTACCCGGTAAATCCATAGATAAGTCGAATAAGTAATTCGACGAATTTTGATTTGCAACAACGTAATAATCGCCGTCCTTTGAATAATCAAAAGTAGTTTGTTTTTCAAAGTTAACGCCATTAACGTCATCTAAAATTTCAAAACTAACGTTATCAAAAAGTACAGAACCTTGAGTGTAATATTTAACTTTTGTATTTGCACCAGAACCAAAACCTAAGCCTAACGCAAGGTTAATAGTTGTTGCATAATTGTCGTCAGCTTTAACGTAAATGTTGTATTCAGTCCAATCGGTAACCTTAATAGCACTTAGTCTATATTCGCCAACGGTTGTTCCGTTGAAGGTGGAAATCAACGTAACGTTTGCACCGTGATTGTCGGGGTCGCCTTGACCTTCAAAAATATTTTTTGTTTTAACCCAAACCGATACTTTTGCATACTTACCTTTTTCAAGAGTAATCTTAGAAGAAGACTTTAATCGTTGTGCAGTACCCGTTTGTGTTGAAGCATATGCCTCGTTTTGTGGATAGTTGTTAAACATATAAACGTGCTTATCAACTGCACCGGTACGAAGGGCGTCTTCACGAGTGAAATAATATTTGTCGAAATTGTCTACGATATATTGCTTAACGTCAGACTCGCTTGTAACCCCCGTTGCAGAGTCACCTAAAATGTCGTCTTTATATTGCCTAACGAGTGCGTTAATTAAGTCGTTATCTTTCTTTAACTTTTCAATAAGTTTGTTCCAAGATTCTTCTGATAGGTCGATAGCACCAGAGTCAACGTAAGAACTTACAGCACTATTGTGGTAAGACTTATCCCAACCCGTGATAGACGTAACGGGGTAAGAAGATGCACTTTTGCTATTTAAATCTTTAGTAAAAGAAGCATTAGTGATATACTTTTCCGTTTCGTACGTGTAGGTATATTCTACGTCGTTCGTGTCGTCTTTATCGTCATTACAAGCGATAAGACCGGTAAAAGCAAGACATAACGTCAAAACGAGGGTAAGAATTGAAATAAGTAAGTTTTTAAGTTTTGAGTTGTTTTGTTGATTAGTCATATAACATCCACCTATTAAAAAGTTTTAAATCGCCAACGGCAAGTAACAACCGTGTTTATACTAAAATAAAACAGTTATATACATATTAGGTCAATTATATAACATTTAGGCAGAAAAATCAACCTAAAATATAAACTTTATAGCCTTTTTTGTAAATTTTATTTTAAAAATTTTATAATAAAACAAAATAACAATATGGAAACAAAAATAAACGCTCAAAACAATATAAAAGTTCAAAAGAAAAAAGTGTGTTTTGCTATAATTACGGGATTAGTTTGTGGCTTTATAAATGGTATATTTGGTGGCGGAGGTGGTATGGTTGTAGTGCCTATGCTTATTTTTATGCTTGGACTAAAACCTGATAAAGCGCATGCAACAGCAATTTTAATAATACTACCACTTACGATTTTAAGTACTATTTTATACGCAAGTTTTGGAGTATTAAAAGTAAATATTGCTCTTCCTGTTAGTATTGGTGTAACTGCCGGTGGAATAGTTGGTGCATTTTTATTATCTAAATTATCGAACAAGTGGGTTGTCGTTATATTTTCAGTAGTTATGGCTGTTGCGGGCTTTAAGATGTTGTTTTTTTAGGGGGAAATAATGAAATTTTTATGGTTTTGTTTTGCAGGAATTTTAGCAGGTGTTTTAGGTGGTATGGGTATGGGTGGTGGAACTATCTTGATACCGTTGCTTAATATTTTTTACGATGTTGGTCAGCATACTGCTCAAGGTATTAATCTTATTAGTTTTATTCCAATGGCAATCGTCGCTTTGATTATTCACTTCAAAAATAAATTAATTGAATTTAAGCACGTCCTATATATAATAGTTCCTGGATTAGTCACTTGTTTTATAGGCTGTTACGTCGCAAGAATTATTGAAGGGGAGATGCTAAGAAGAATCTTCGGTGGTTTTTTGATTGCTCTTGCCATTTTTCAAACGATACTAAATTTTAAGATGAAAAAGGAGTAAAACTGTTTAATATTAACAACTATTTAATTTCTTAGAAAATATTAGAATTAAATTACAAATCAAGGAAACAATTGATTTTGTCAAGCAATTTTACAAATTAAAAAAATCCAAAAAATTTTTAAAAAAGGTCTATACAAATGAAAAATCTTGTGATATAATAACGAAAAATAGGAAAACTTTTTGTCTATTTCAAAATTCACATGGGAGATTAAAAAGTGGAAAGAATTGCAATTATAGATTTAGGCTCAAATACCGCTCGTTTATTGTTGGTAGACGTTATGGATAACGGTTATTTTTATATCGTTGACCAACTTAAAGAAACCCCAAGACTCGGTGAAGGTATGGAAAGGGACGGGTTTTTAAAGCCCGCTAGAATACGTGAAACTATAAACACATTAAAAATGTTTAGAAAGCTTTGTGACGTTAATAAAATTGAACGAATTATTGCCGTTGCAACCGCTGCTGTTAGACGTGCAAAAAATCAAAGGAGTTTTTTGGATGAAGTTTCAGCAACCTGTGGTATTAAATTAAAAGTGTTGAGTGCTGAAGAAGAGGCAATGCTCGTTTATCGTGGTGTTATAAACACTATGGACGTTCCTAAAGGCTTGATTTTAGAAATCGGTGGCGGAAGCACTAAAATAGTTTATTATAATAGAAGAAATTTGCTTAACTATGCTACTCTTCCGTTCGGTGCTATCACCTTAACTGAATTATTTGGTAACGATGGTTTAACGCCTGAAGAGCAAGCCGTTAAGATTGAGGAGTTCTTTACTGAACAACTTAAACAAATAGATTGGCTTAAAGACGTTGATAGCGAAGTCCAAATGATAGGTGCGGGTGGTTCGTTTAGAAATCTTTGCAGAATGACTAAAATTATGAAGAAGTATCCTTTAAAAACTATTCATAATTACGTTTTAGATGAAGATGATTTTAACCACGTTTACACCTTGCTTAAAGGTCTTGACCTAGATAGAAAGAAAAAGATTAAAGGTCTTTCAAGTGGTCGTGCAGATATTTTGCCAAGTGCACTTGCCGTTGCTTCTGCATTAAAGAAGTATTTAGGATTAGGTTCTATCGTAATAAGTGGAAGTGGTTTGCGTACCGGTATAATGTTTAACCATGCAGTTCCATCTACGCTTGACAAATCTATTTCAGATACGCTTTTATTCAGTTTAAACGCCTTAGTTGAGTTTTACGGTTGCAATAAAGTTCACGTTGAACAAGTTGTTTCGCTTTCTATTCAATTATTTAAGCAGTTGCGTGTTCTTCATAAATTCCCAAGGCAATATCTAAAGATTTTAAAGGTTGCCGCCTACTTGCACGATTCGGGTAAAAGCATTGGTTTATATAATTTTGAAAAAAATAGTGCTTATATCATACTAAATTCGTCTATTAATGGAATTAGTCATAGAGATTTAGTCATGGCGTCTTTCGTTGTTTCGAGTACTGGTATTGATGATATAAATCAATATGAATGGGCAAGATATAAAGAACTTCTTAATGACGAAGATATGGATGCAGTTCGTAAAATGGGTATTATTTTAAGAATTGCAAACAGCCTTGATAGAAGCTTGTCTTCGGTTATTAAAGGTATTAACTGTGATATCTTGGGTGATTCGGTAATTATGAAAACTGAAGTTGAAGGCGACGCTACCCTAGAAATCAATTCGGCACTTCAAGTAGGTTCTGATTTTAGAAAAATCTTTAAGAAAAATTTAGAAATATTATAAAAGTTTAGCGCTGTTTTAACGGCGCTAAATTTTAGTGGAGATAATTATGGGTGTTGAAAAGTTCGCCATTGATTTTGACAGTCTGTATACTAATATTAGTAAAATGGGTAGTGGTGTTGTTTTGTCTGAGCCAACGGTTGCAACCGTCGATTCGCAAGGTAAGATAAAGAATACTGGTATATCTGCAAAAAAATTAATTGGTAAGACTACAAAGGAAACAAAAATAATATTTCCAGTTTTTGAAGGCGAAATTGTAAACGAAAAAGTTGCAGAAGGATTGCTTAGTGATTTTCTGAAAAAAGTTTGGGAAGGAAGCAGACTTGTAGGATGTCATGCGTTATTCTCAGTTCCATGTGGCTCTAACTACGAGATGCTTAATAAATACAGAACCGTAGCCAAGAATTGTGGAATAAAGAAGATTAGTTTTGTCGAAGCGCCTATTCTTGCAGCCTTAGGTCAAAGGATACCACTTAGCGACTCTACGCCATTTTTTATTGTTGATATGGCGGGTGGAACAACTAATATTGCAGCAGTATCGCTTGATGGCGTTATAGCAGGAGTTTCGGTCAATTTTGGTGCAAATAAAATTTCAACTGACATTATTGATTTTATAGCCGAAAAGTATGGTCTTCAAATAGGTCTTTTGACTGCTGAAAACCTAAAAAACGAGATTGGAAGTTTAGAAGAGGGTGATGCACTTTCACTTGTAATTAACGGGCGGAATCTTAATTCTGGCGCACCGATGTCGCTAACCATTAAAGCAATGGATATTTTAGTTCCGATTAAGCGCTATTATGATAAAATCGCTGAAATAGTTAACTCGGTCTTAACAAAACTACCGCCTGAAGTTTTGGCGGAAATTAGGTATTCAGGTATTTACGTTTCTGGCGTAGCATCTAATATTTTTGGGCTTAGTAAGTATTATAACAATAAATTTGACATAAAGATAAACGTTGCTGATAACGGTAAACTTGCTGTTGCGGTTGGTGGTGGGATTGCGTTAAGCGACCCAACTATATTAAAAAAAGTTGAATTAAAGTTTAATTAGTTATTTAAACCGACAAAAACCCGTGATTTAATACTAAAAAATGTATTAATCACGGTTTTTTTTATTCTAAAATATAAAGTATGATAGCAAAAAAAATTGTTATAACGTCGGGGAAAGGTGGCGTTGGTAAAACTACCGTAACGGCAAATTTAGGAAGGTGTCTTTCAGATTTAGGCTTTCGTGTTGTGTTAATAGACGTGGATTTTGGCCTAAATAACTTAGACGTAATTCTTGGATTAGAAAATAAAATAATTTATGATATGCAAGACGTTTTAGATGGTAGATGTAGAATAAAACAGGCGCTTATACAAGATAATTTTCAAAAAAATTTATACGTTCTGCCATCGGGTAGAATTGAAAGTGGGGCTTCTGTTAATGGGCAAAACGTTAAATTATTATTGCAAGGATTATCAAATTATTTTGACTACATACTAATAGATTGTCCAGCAGGAATTGATATAGGCTTTCATAGGGCAGTTTCATGTGCTGATGAAGGCATAGTAGTTGCTACACCAACGATTACTAGTTTGAAAGACGCTGATAAAGTTTTAAATATCTTAAAAAGTTACAAACTTGATAAAATTAGCCTTGTAATAAATCGTGCAAGAGGCGACCTTATAATAAATAATCAAATGATGCTTCCTTTGGATATACAGAATTTGCTTTCTACAGAGTTATTAGGTGTGCTACCGGAAGAAGACGTAGTATTTTTATCTGCAGGCGAAAAATTGCCAAAAAAATCTGACTCAATTAAGGCGTATAAATTACTTGCATTAAACGTTGCAAAGGGGACTAGAAGAATATTTGACGTTACAAATAAGTATTCAGGTTTTTTTGGGAGTATAAGAAGAGGGCTTAAAAAACATATATGAAAAATAATAATTATAACTTATCTAAGATTGAAAGCGTAATTACTAACGAAAGAAATAAAATAGGTGAAGAATTTAAAAGTTTATTCTTAAACGACCTTAATAAACTAGTTGGTGAGTATTTTGAGATTGATAGTGACCCAGTAATTGACGTTGTTAAACAAAACAACTTATTGCAAATAACAATAAATTTCAGCTCTAAAGGGATTAAATTCTTTAAGTCAATAAATATATAAATCGCAAGGTATTTGCAAGTAAAAACAAGAATAATTATGTGTAACATAATCACATATTGAATATAATTTAATTGTTTACATATAATAGAAATAGGTGATTATATGATTAAAGGATTTATAATAGGAATTTTTGTAGGTGCAAATTTTGGATTGGCTATGCTCTCGTTGCTATTATCAAGAAAAAGATAAAGGGTTGATATAAATCAACTCTTTTTTATTCTTCTTTTGTTTTATTTTGAGTATATTCCTTGTTAATTTTGATTTTA
>JAZQKH010000004.1:0-11934 GCA_045542055.1 Christensenellaceae bacterium
GGACTTAAAATCCCTCGGAGGAAACTCCATACCGGTTCAAGTCCGGTCCCCGGCACCAGCAAATTTAAGCTTTAACTTCATCGTTAAAGCTTTTTTGTTTTTATACAACTAAAAAACGCAAGAATATTTCTTGCGTTTTTACTTTTTTACCAATCGTCTTTAGGCGTAGTTTTTATATCGTCGTAAAATTCAAAATATTTTTCTTTGTCCGACCTATAAGACTGCTCTTGCCACTCTTCTGGAAACATTGCATCTTCTTCTTTATTGTCCGCTTCTCTCATATAGTCGTATTGCGTTTTAAATTTTTGCGACATTTACCTACCCCACAATTTGAACATTTATACGCTTTACAAGGCTCAGTAGCACCTTTTATTAAGGCAATAACTGCCCAAAGCACGGTTATTATAACACATATTGCCGATAAAATCAATAGAAACGGCGTCTTAGCAATCAAGCTAACCAAGTTTATAAATAGTGATACCGTATAGGCGCTAGCAAATTGAAATAGTAATACTTTTAGTAGTTCTTTTTTGCTTTTTATTTCCTTATTTAATGTTGAAATACTTGCTACACAAGGCGGTGAAAGTAAGACGAAAGTCATAAATGAATATACCGCAATCCTATCTTCAAATAACAATAAATAATTGCGTTCTATTTGTAAAATAGACTCTATAACCGCTTCTTTTGCAAAAATACCACTTAAAAGCGAAGCGCTTGCTTGCCACGTACCAAAGCCAAGTGGCTTAAATAAATATTTTAAAACGTTACCAACGTAATACAAAAAGCTTTGCTCTACCCTTCCATTTGTAAACCCTTTAAAGCCAAAATTTATTAGAAACCAAGTAACCACTGAAACCGCTAAAATTACAGTTCCCGATTTAACTGTAAAATCCTTAGCTTTTTCCCAAAGCACCATGCCGATATTTTTAATTGTAGGACATCTTAGGGTGGGCATTTCTAAAACGAAAGGCGTATTTATACTATTACGTTTATTTTTTCTATTAAGAATCAACCCAAATATTACGACTGCTAATATACTTATGAAGTACATTGAAACCGAAACAAATGGGCTTCCATTAAAAAACACTTGCGAAAACCAAGCAAAAACCACCATTTTTGCACCGCACGGCATAAAAGGCGCTAAATATAAGGTCATTTTCTTTTCGTGTTCACTTTCAATCGTTCTTGTTGCCATAACGCCCGTAACAGTGCAACCACAAGAAAGTATTAATGGAATAACCGACTTGCCACCAAGACCTATCCCCCTAAGCATTTTATCAAACAAGAACGTAACACGTGAAGCATAGCCACTTTCTTCTATTATACTCATTAAAAAGAACAAAGTTAGGATTTGTGGCGTAAACGCCAAAACCGAACCAACGCCGTTTACGACTGCATTGGCGAATAAGCTTATACTCCAAATAGGCAACCCCACGTTAGACATTGTTAAGGCGGTATTTTGGCTTAATTTTGTAAAGAAATCGCTGATTGCCCCGCCAAAAACACTACCTGCTTTTGATGATAAAAAGTAAATTAAAAATATAACTAAAACAAAAAATGGAATTCCAGTGTATTTACCTATCAAAAAATTATCTAACTTTAAGGTTAATTGTTGTGCTTTCGTTTCCGAACTACTAATAAATTTTTGAACGTTCTCATCTAAGTAATCGTATATTTGTTTAGCGTTTTTATCTTTAAACCTTTTATAAGCCTTTAATTCTGGCTTTACGGCGGATAACGCTACATTTATAATCTTGTCGACGTTAAGTTGCTTTTTTGCTGAAATTGGCAAAATTTTAACTCCAAACGCTTGTTCGAGAGCTTCTATATTTAACTTAATATCGTTTTTTTTGAGCTCATCATAAAAATTTATGGCTATCATCATCGGTAAACCAAGCTGAATAAGTTTAGCCGTCAAGAATAAGTGCCTTTCTAGGTTTGTTCCGTCTACGACGTTGATAATGGTAACGTCCTTATTATTCTTTAAAAATTCTATTACTGCACTTTCATCTTTTGAAATTGCGCTCATCGAGTAAATTCCTGGCAAATCTACTAACTTAATATTTTTATTCTCTTTATAAACGCCTTCCTTTTTTTCGGTTGTAACGCCCGACCAATTACCAACCTTTTGGTACGTCCCTGTCAAAAGGTTAAACAAAGTTGTTTTACCGCAATTTGGGTTGCCAACTAAACATATTTTGTTCATATTATAAACCTACTTCGATTTTTTCAGCTTGATACTTTCTAACAACTAAGTATACGCTACCCACTTTTATTTCTATCGGGTCACCAAAAAGGGCTTTTCTAACGACTACAACGTATTTGCCTTGCCTTAGCCCTAAGTCGTTTAGTCTTTCAACGACCTTTTTATTAAGTTCAATATTCTTAATTATTGCTCTTTTACCGATAGGAAGTTCAAACAAAGTCATACTTTAATATACAAATATATTTAATTATTTATGTTGTTATTTTTATTTTTTAAAATAAAAAATCCGTACAAATTCGTACGGATTTAATTAAATTAGTCAACAAGTTCAATGATAGCAACTTCTGCAGCATCGCCCTTACGAGGTCCAAGCTTGTAAATTCTAGTGTAACCACCGCCTTGACCTTTTTCTTCTTTACGAGCAGCATATTTAGGTGCGTATTCGTCGAAGATTTTTTCAATTAAGGGATATTTGATAGCCTTAGTTCTTGCCTTAAATTCTGCCTTGCTTTCTTTGAAACCTTTAACTTCTTGCAAGTCGTTAACTAAGGTCATAATTTTTCTTCTTGCATTAAGTTTCTTTAAGCCGTCTTTAACCAAAGTTTTCTTGGTTTCCTTACCCTTAGCATCAGTAACTACAACTTCACTTTCAACGGTGTCGGTATAGGTATTTACAGCTAAAGTAATAATTTTTGCAACGTAAGAAGCAACTTCCTTAGCACGTGCTTCGGTAGTTTCGATTCTGCCGTGCCATAAAAGTGCAGATGCTTGATTTTTAATCAACGCTAATCTTTGCGTAGCGTTAACGCCTAATTTTCTAGCCATTATGGTTAGTCCTCCTTCTCCTTGAGTTTAAGACCGTAACTTTCAAGTTTCAAAATAACTTCGTCAATAGATTTTTTACCTAAATTGCGGACCTTAAGCATATCGTCTTCGGTTTTCTTGGTTAAGTCATCTACGGTATGAATACCGGCTCTCTTTAAACAGTTGTAAGAACGAACCGAAAGGTCTAATTCTTCAATCGTCATATCGAGAATCTTCTTTTTCTTATCTTCTTCCGGTGGAACAAGAATACCGATATTGCCAACTTCAGAAAGAGCAACGAACATTCTGGTGTGTTCTTCTAAAATCTTTGCGGCAAGGCTAACGATATCTCTACCAGAGAAAGCGCCGTTTGTCCATACTTCTAAAACGAGTTTATCAAAGTCAACGCTTTGACCAACACGGGTAGCAGTTACGTTGTAACTAACCTTTTTAACAGGCGTATAAATACTGTCAATAGCGATATTGTCAATAATATCAACCTTGTGTTCGTCAGCACCTTGATAACCACGACCTCTACCAATGGTAAGAACCATATCGATTTTGCCACCCTCGTCAAGCGTACAAATATAATGGTCGGGATTTAAGATTTCAATATCCGCATCACAACTAATATCGCCTGCCTTTACTTCGCAAGGACCTTCTTTAACTAAAGTGATATCCTTCTTGTAATCCTTGTCAAGACAAGTGCTTTTAATAGCAACGCCTTTTAAGTTAAGAATGATATCGGTAACGTCTTCCTTAATGCAGGGAATAGATGTGAATTCGTGTTTAACGCCTAACTCTTCAGCGAACTTAATGTTCTGGATAGCAACACCAGGGAGTGCTGACAATAAAATTCTGCGAAGAGCATTACCAAGCGTTAAGCCAAAACCTTTTTCCAAAGGTTCAACAACGATTTTTGCGTAACTTCTGTCTTCATTTTCTTCCACTGCTATTTTTGGCATTTCAATTTCCATCATAAGAAATTAACCTCCTAAAAAAATAGTTTTCGATATAGTTTTTCCAAGAATTCTTGTCAAAGCGTGGAAAACTTCAACTTTCCCCTTGGAAAAACCATCGATATAAAAATTAAATTTTTTATTACTTAGAGTAATGTTCGACAATCATGTGTTCCTTGATGCTGATGTCAATATCTTCTCTAGTGGGAAGTGCAAGAATTTTACCTTCTAAAGTTTCAGGGTTAAATTCTAACCATTTGGGCATTGCACCAACTTTCATTTGCTTGATTTCAGCAAAGAACTTATTGTCCTTTTTGCTTTCTTTAACAGCGATAACGTCGCCAACCTTAACTTGGAAAGAAGCGATATTTACGTTCTTACCGTTAACGGTGAAATGTGCGTGAGTTACTAATTGACGAGCTTGACTTCTTGAAGCGCCAACACCCATTCTGAAAATAACGTTATCTAATCTTCTTTCAAGAAGAGAAAGCATATTTTCACCGGTGATACCCTTCATTCTGTCGGCCTTTTCATAATACTTTCTGAATTGACCTTCAAGAACGCCGTAAATTCTTTTACATTTTTGTTTTTCACGAAGTTGTAAACCGTATTCAGAAACCTTCTTTCTGCCCATACCGTGTTGACCGGGAGCAACGGGTCTCTTTTCAAAAGCACAAGTGCCCTTAAAGCATCTTTCGCCTTTCAAGAACAATTTAGCACCTTCACGTCTACATAAACGACATTTAGATTCTGTATATTTAGCCATTATTAAATCCTCCGTTATACTCTACGTTTTTTGGGCGGTCTGCAACCGTTGTGAGGAATGGGAGAAACGTCTTGGATAAGGGTAACTTCCATATCACAGTTGGTTAAAGCTCTGATAGCAGATTCTCTACCTGCACCGGGGCCCTTAACGTAAACTTCTACCGAACGCATACCTTGTTCTCTTGCAACCTTGCCAGCTGCTTCAGCTGCCATTTGAGCTGCAAACGGAGTGCTCTTTCTTGAGCCTTTGAAGCCTAAGCTACCTGCACTTGACCAAGATACAGTGTTGCCTTGCATATCGGTAATTGTAACCAAAGTATTGTTGAAAGATGCTTGAATATGAACTTGACCTTTGTCAACCTTTCTGGCATCCTTACGCTTTTTAACTACTTTATTTGCTGCCATTATCAGTTACCTCCCTTATCTAGTTGCCGTTTTCTTTTTAGCAACGGTACGACGAGGACCTTTTCTGGTTCTCGCATTTCTCTTGGAACTCTGTCCTCTTACGGGGAGGTTCTTTCTGTGACGAACACCACGGAAGCAACCGATTTCAATTAACCTTTTAATGTTAAGGCTAACTTCGGAACGCAAATCACCTTCAACGTGAAGGTTGTGTTCGATATACTCTCTGAGTTTAGCGATATCGCCTTCGCTCAAATCTTTAACTCTAGTATCAGGGTTAACACCCGTTTCTTCTATAATTTTCTTTGCCGTGGGAAGACCAATACCATAGATGTAAGTAAGGCCGATTTCCACTCTTTTGTTGTTGGGCAAATCAACGCCGGCTATACGTGCCATTCTTGGATAATACCTCCGAAATAATTGTAATTTATTAAGTATATATAAACGCCTTAAAGCATTTGACCGTGGAATGAGTGGTCAGTGGCTAAAAGACAATCTTTTCCAAAATTACCCTAAGCGGGCAATCGAGTGGGGTTAAGATTAACCCTGTCTTTGTTTATGGCTCTTGTTCTTAGAACAAATAACCATAACTTTACCATTTCTTTTAATTACTTTGCACTTATCGCACATAGGTTTTACTGAAGGTCTAACTTTCATTTTTTATCTCCTTTAGAATATAGTTTGCATTAGTTTTTACTACGCCAAGTAATTCTGCCCTTGGTTAAATCGTAAGGACTCATTTCTAACTTAACGTTATCGCCAATAATGATTTTGATATAATGTTGACGAAGCTTACCAGAAATATGAGCCGTGATAATATGACCGTTTGAAAGCTTTACTTTAAACATTGCATTAGGCAAAGTTTCAACGATAACGCCTTCGGTTTCTATTACGTCGTCCTTTGACACAAACTTTATCCTCCTTGTTTTTTTGAAAAAATCTAACGATTTTCAATCACAGTCGTAATATATATTATATCACAACATCTTAAAATTTCATAGAAAAAAACACTACTTTTTAGAATTTTTTTCTTATAAAGTTAAAATTTCAACGCCATCGTCGGTAATAACGACGGTATTTTCATAATGTGTAGACGGTAAACCGTCTATCGTCTTGCAAGTCCAACCATCAGATAAGAATTTTACTTGATAGTCGCCTGCATTTATCATAGGTTCTATGGCGATTGCCATACCCTTTTTAAGACGAATGCCCGTCCCCTTCTTTCCATAATTTGGAACGGAAGGCGATTCGTGCATATCTTTGCCGATTCCGTGGCCGACCAAGGCACGCACTACTGAAAACCCGTTTTCTTCAGCGTGTTTTTGAACGTTGTATCCGATATTGCCTAAAGGCGTACCGTCACACAAATTCTCTACTGCTTTAAAAAAACATTCTTCAGTAACTTTTACAAGCTTTAACTTTTCTTCAGAAACCTTCCCTACGCAAAAAGTTCTTGCAGCGTCGCCTTGCCAACCGTTGTATAAAACACCACAGTCTACGGAAACTATTTGTCCTTCACGAATAATTTCACTATCGGAAGGTATACCGTGAACCACGGTATCGTCAATAGATACGCAAACTGATGCTGGATATCCGTTGTACCCTAAAAAAGATGGAATAGCACCGCACGAAGTTATGTAGTCGTAAGCTATTTTATCAATATCTTTTGTACTCATACCCGGCTTGATGCTTCTGCCGATAAGCTCTAAAGTTTCTTTAGTTAGCCTACCACTTTCTCTCATACAAGCGATATCAGAATCGTTTTTAATATGAATCATTAACCTAAAACCTTTTTGATTTCGTCAAATACTTCATCAATAGACTTATCTCCGTCAACGGTTTTTAGAACACCGTTGTTTTTATAAAAGTCGATAAGCGGAGAAGTGCTTGATTGATATACGTTAAGCCTTTCTTTGATAACTTCCGGAACGTCGTCCTTTCTGATTACGAGTTCACCACCACAAGTGGGACATATCTTATCGTTTTCAATAAAGTCGATGTGGAAAGAACCACCGCATTTAGGGCAACTTCTTCTGCCGGTAATACGCTTCTCAATTTTATCAAGGTCAACGTCAATATCTATGACGATTTCAGGCTTAGCAAAGTCTTCCAAAGCCTTAGCTTGAACTAAATTTCTTGGGAAGCCGTCTAATAAAAAGCCGTTTTTGCAATCTGATTTAGATAATCTATCTTTAACCAAATCACAAGTTACATCGTCTGGGCAAAGGTTACCGCTATCAATAATAGCTTTAACCTTTAACCCTAACGGTGTTTTGTTTGAAATGTTTTCTCTGAAAATGTCACCTGTAGAAATATGGGGTAAGTTATATGCTTCGCAAATTTTTGCAGCTTGCGTACCCTTGCCACAACCAGGTGCGCCAAGTAACACTATTTTCATAATTATTATTTCAAGAATCCTCTGTAGTTCTTCATCATGATTTGTGATTGAAGCGCTTGGTCAAATTCTAACGCAACTGAAACAACGATAAGTAAACCGGTTGCACTGAAAACGTTCATTAAACCTTGACCGCCAATAGCCTTGAAAACAAGTGACGGAACAAGCGCTAAAATCGCAAGGTAAATTGCACCGAATAACGTAATTCTGTTTGAAACTTTCTTCAAATAATCAGCAGTGGGCTTACCGGGACGTGTACCTGGGATAAAACCACCGTTACCTTGAATACTCTTACTAATATCGTCAGGATTAAACTGAATTTGGTTATAAAAATAAGAGAAGAACAAGATAAGCAAGCACAACGCAACAGTATAAGGCCAAGAGCCCGTACCCATGTTTGTTGACCACCAGTTATCAGAAGAAACACCTACTAAGTTGATGATTAAATCAGGCAAGCTTAAGATAGAGAAAGAGAAGATTAACGGCATAACGCCAGTAGAGTTAACCTTAATCGGAATATGGGTAGATTGACCACCATACATCTTTCTGCCTTTAACTTGCTTTGCATACTGAACGGGAATTTTTCTTTCTGCTTCGTGAACGGTTACGATAGCACCAAAGATAACTATAGCTGCTAAAATGAAGCCAAATAACGTCCAAGCATTTGTAGCAACAGTGTTTGCATCAAATAAACCAACGATAAGGTTTAAGATTGCAGTACCAGCAGTTGATAAAATACCAGCAAAAATTAATAACGAAATACCGTTTGAAACGCCGTAGTCGGTAATTCTTTCGCCAAGCCACATAGTAAACGCAGCACCGGCAGTGTATATGATAACTAACACAACGTAGCTCATAAACTTACCGAAGCCTTCAGCACCTAACAATAATTCAGGGTGAACGTAACTCTTAAAAGCAACTAAAATACCGATTGCTTGCGCAACAGCTAAGAATAACGTTAAAATTCTCGTGTATGCGTTAATTTTTCTTCTACCCTCTTCACCTTGCTTAGAAAGTCTTTCTAACGCAGGGATACCAACGGTAAGAAGTTGAATAATAATTGATGCGTTAATATATGGACCGATACCCATTGCAAGGAACGTTGCTTGAGCAAGCGCACCACCAGATACGGCACTCATAATTTGCAAGAAGTCCATGTTACTAAGGTCGAACACGTCAACGCCAGGAACAGGGATATGACAACCGATTCTATATACGAATAGCAAAGCAATCGTAATAAGAATCTTGCGTCTTACTTCTTTAATCTTAAACGCATTTACAATCGTTTGAAACATTTTGCCTCCCTATTAAAGCTTGTTAGATTTGTTCAACCTTGCCACCAGCTTTTTCGATTGCTTCTTTTGCAGAAGCTGAGAAAGCTGAAGCTTTAACGGTTATAGCCTTAGTTAACGTGCCGTTACCTAAAACTTTCAAACCTGCACAACCTTTTACAACTTTGATAAGACCCATATCACTTAAAATTTGCATATCAACAACAGCGCCAGCCTCAAAGTTTTCTAAAACTGAAAGGTTAACGATACTGTAGATTTTGCTAAAGTGGTTATTGAAGCCACGTTTGGGTACACGTCTGATTAAAGGCATTTGACCACCTTCAAAACCAGGACGAACACCGCCACCGCTTCTTGCCCACTGACCTTTGTGTCCCTTACCGCTGGTCTTACCAAGACCTGAACCGATACCACGGCCGAGTCTTTTCTTTGCTGTATTAGCGCCCTCAGCGGGACTTAAATTTCCTAATCTCATATTAATTACTCCTTAAACTAATGTGTACAAGCGATTAAGCGTTTTCAACTTTAACAAGATAGCTAACCTTTTTAATCATACCAAGGATAGCGGGGGTTGCATTGTGGATTTTGAAAGAATTAACTTTCTTCAAACCCAAAGCTTCAACAACTTTCTTGTGGTTGGGAATGCACGCAATAGTACTTTTAACGAGAGTAACTTTAATTTTTGCAACTTCTGCTTTTTTTGCTTTTGCCATTATAAGCTACCTCCTTAACCGTTAATTTCTTCTACGGACTTACCGCGAATTGCAGCAACTTGTTCAGCAGTTCTTAAAGCCTTTAAGCCTTCAATAGCTGCCTTAACGCAGTTGATGGGGTTGTTAGTACCGTGTGACTTAGTTCTGATGTTGGTAATACCAACTGCTTCCATAACCGCACGAACGGGACCACCAGCGATAACACCAGTACCTTCTTCAGCGGGCATCATAAGAACGAAGCCTCTGCCGAACTTACCTAATACTTCGTGAGGAATACTCGTGCCTAAAAGTGAAACGGCAAACATATTCTTCTTTGCTCTTGCAGTTGCCTTATCGATAGCTTCAGGAACTTCCTTAGCTTTACCCATAGCGCAACCAATTTTGCCTGCGCCGTCACCAACAACTACTAACGCTGCGAAACGCATGTTTCTACCACCCTTAACGGTTTTGGTAACACGGTTTACGCAGATAAGCTTTTTAACTAATCCGTCGTTTTCTTCAGCTCTTCTGGGAGCTCTACTATTTTCTCTTGCCATATTCGTATCCTCCTATTAGAATTCAAGTCCGCCTTTTCTTGCGCCGTCAGCAAGGCTAGCGACACGTCCGGTGTAAAGATAGCCACCACGGTCAAAAACAACGGTAGAAATCTTCTTGGACTTTGCCTTCTTTGCAATGAGTTCGCCTACAGCAAACGCTTGCGCCTTCTTGTCCATATCAGCTATTGCGCTCTTAATCTCTTTATCAAGAGTAGACGCAGTAACTAAGGTGTTGCCCTTTACGTCATCAATAAGTTGAGCGTAAATGTGATTTAAGGTTCTGTAAACAGAAAGTCTAGGAGCAGAAGCAGTACCTTTAACTTTCGCTCTAACTCTCTTATGTCTTTTAAGTCTGTCTTTATTTTTGTTAATTTTGTTAATCATGTTAAACTCCTATTAAATAACTTTTCGCACTAAAAGTGCACTCAGCAGATGCGTAAAACAAACAAACGCATCCACCAAAAGCCGTATTAATTTATTAACCTTTACCGCCAGCGGCTTTACCAACTTTTCTTTCGATAACTTCGTCGCTGTAACGGATACCGTAGCCGTGATAGGGTTCGGGTTCTCTGATGCCTCTAACCATTGCGGCAAATTGACCAACCTTTTCCTTATCGATACCGGTAACGGTAATTTCGGTTTGAGAAGGACAATCTAAGGTGATGCCGTCGATTTCTTCAACTTCTACGGGATGAGAGAAACCTACGTTCATAACAACCTTTTTGCCTTGTTTAGCAACTTTCCAACCTACACCGTTAACGATAAGGCTCTTTTTGAAGCCTTCGGTTACACCTTTAACCATATTAGCGCAAAGTGCTCTATATAAGCCGTGCTTAGCCTTAGTGGGAGCTAAATCGTTAGCTCTGGTTAAAACAACTTCGTTTCCTTCAATATTGAAAGAAATCACAGTGTCGTAAGCTTGGGTAAGAGTGCCCTTTGCACCCTTAACGGTAAGAAGACCGTCCTTCGCTTCAACGGTAACACCTGCGGGTAAAATAATGTGTGCATTACCAATTCTTGACATATTAAAATACCTCCCTAATTACCATACGTAAGCGAGAACTTCGCCACCTTGATGAGCTTTCTTAGCATCTTTGCCGGTCATAATACCCTTAGATGTTGAAAGAATAGCAATACCAAGTCCGCCGAGAACTTGTGGAACTTCTTCAGTACCAACGTAAACTCTCAAACCGGGCTTACTAATTCTCTTAAGACCGGTGATAACCTTTTTGTTACCATCGTATTTAAGAGTGATTTTGATAGTACCCTGAACACCGTCGATAATTTCAACGTTTGAAATATAGCCTTCGTCTAAAAGAATTTTAGCGATAGCCTTCTTGGTGTTTGAAGCAGGGATTTCAACAGTTTCGTGCTTAGCAGCAACAGCATTTCTGATTCTGGTAAGCATATCTGCAATAACGTCTGTCATATTCGTATCCTCCTTTACCAACTAGCCTTTTTAACGCCAGGGATTTGACCTTTATAAGCCAAGTTTCTGAAACAAATACGGCAGATACCATATTTACGAAGAACCGCATGGGGACGTCCGCAAATACTGCATCTCGTATAGGCTCTGGTGGAAAATTTAGCAGGTTTTTGCTGCTTATTTATCATTGCTTTTTTAGCCATTTTGTAACTCCTTTATACCCTTACTTATTTGCAAAAGGCATGCCGAGCATTGCAAGCAATTCTCTTGCCTCTTCATCGGTATTAGCGGTGGTAGTGAAACAAATATCAAAACCCCTAATTTTTTCTACTTGGTCGTAAGAAATTTCCGGGAAGATAAGTTGTTCTTTAACACCCATTGCATAGTTACCTCTACCGTCGAAAGACTTGGTAGAAACACCTCTAAAGTCTCTTACTCT
>JAZQKH010000005.1:0-4058 GCA_045542055.1 Christensenellaceae bacterium
AACTGCTACGTATATATGGATACTTTAACTCCATTTGTTCAATCTGCAAATGCTGCTACCGTAGTATCTAACACCATGTTCGTTAACAATAGCCCATACGCAAAATATAACGGCGTATTTGGTGTATATAACTATGATGAAAGTAACATCTCATCTACCTACGGCACGATGGCGTCGTTTGAAAACGTAGTAATCGTATCTAGTAGAGCAATCAACCACGGCTACAACAGTCAATCTAACTACAATTTCGGTGCAATTCGTTTTGATGCTGGTAAGGTAGACGGTGTTGAAGTAACCGGCTCAAGCAACATTGTATACGGCGTTAACTCAACCGTAGACGCAACTAGTACTGTTGCTAACGCTTATACTTACGGCGTTCAAACGGGCGCATCACGTTACACAAGTTTTGATGCAATGGTTGACGCTTACAATATAAATAACGAAGTGTTTAGCACCTTCTCTTCTAACTATTGGAGAGTTGAAGAAGGTATGCTTAAGTTCGGCACGGCAATAGGGCATAGTTTTACCAATTACGTTTCGGACGGCAATGCTACTTGCGAAATGGATGGTACGGAAACTGCTAAGTGTGACCATATCGGCTGCAGTGCTACGCACACAAGAATAGAAGTCGGCTCTGCTACTGGTCACGATATGAGCGAATATATCCCCGACGGCAACGCAACCTGTACGGAAGACGGCACTAAAACTACAACCTGTCTAAACGGTTGTGGATTATCTGAAACTATTGCCGACGTGGGTTCTAAGTTAGGACATAGCTTTACCGATTATAAATCAAACGGCGACGCAACTTGTGACTCCGACGGTACTAAGACCGCTACTTGTGACAATGGTTGTGGCAAAACTGAAACTATCACTGACGTTAATTCTAAATTAGGCCATAGTTTTACTAATTATAAGTCGGATAATAACGCAACCTGTACCGTAGACGGCACTAAGACCGCTACTTGTGACAATGGTTGTGGTGAAGTTGAAACTATTGTTGACGTCGGCTCAAAATTAGGCCACAGTTTTACCGAATACGTTTGGGAAACCAATCCGACGTGTACTTTGGACGGTACTAAGATTTCAACTTGCGACAATGGTTGTGGTGAAACAAATATTGTTACAGTCGAAGACTCTAAATTAGGCCATAGTTTTACCGATTATAAATACAACGAAGACGCAACTTGTGACTCCGACGGCACTAAGACCGCTACTTGTGATAACGGTTGTGGTGAGTCTAATACCCTTACGGTAGAGAATTCTAAATTAGGCCATAGTTTTACGGATTACGTTTCGGATGGTAACGCAACCTGTGAAGAAGACGGTACTAAGACCGCAAAGTGTGATAACGGTTGTGGCAGAACTGAAACTATCACTGACGTTAATTCTAAATTAGGTCATAGTTTTACTGATTACAAGCCAGATAATAACGCAACTTGCGAAGAAGACGGCACTAAGACTGCTACTTGTGACAACGGTTGTGGCGAAACAAATACCGTAACAATTGAAGGTTCAAAGTTGGGTCATAGCTTTACCGATTATAAATCAAACGGCGACGTAACCTGTACTACCGACGGCACGCTTACCGCAATTTGTGATAATGGTTGTGGCAAAACGGATACAATCGTTGACGTTGGTTCTGCTACCGGTCACGATTATAGTGATTGGGTTTCTAACGGCAACGGCACACACGTAAAGGTTTGTGCAAACGACCCGTTACATAGCATTACAGAAAACTGCTACGGTGGCGAAGCAACCTGTCAAACCAAGCCGGTTTGTGAAGCATGCCATACTGAATACAGTAACTTTGGTAGTCATAAGTTCAGTGACGAGTGGGTTATAACTGCAACTCACCACTGGAGAGAAGCAACTTGTGGTTGTGATATCAAAACCGATTACGACATGCATAAAGAAAGTTACGATACTGGATACTGCGTATGTGGTGTTGCGATGTCAACAATTGACGGCATCATTATTTCAGATGAATACCTGTATTCTGCATACGACGGCGTATTCTTCACCAGTGCAGGTGAAGTAGTTTCTTTAACAGAAATACTCGGCACGAACGAAACTATAATTGACGCATTCGATGGTGATGGTAACAGTATTTTAAGTGGTGCTAATAGTGATATTAAAGGCGATAAGAACGGCTTGGTTGATACCAGTGTGTCTGTTTTACTTGAAAGTGGTCAAAGATACACGTTATATGTTAAAGTTGCAACCTTAATACTTGACGAAGCAGAAGACTTTGATTTCTTCACTTATAAAGGTGCTTACACTGGTGCTGAAGGCTCTGATGCAAACGCAAGACAAATGGGCGTTGCAAGACAAATTTATGATGGCGTTGACCCCGTAAACACCCTTTTATGGGATGGCTACTATATGCTTGTTAAGGATATCGATGCAACCGGTTATACCCACTCAGTTGGTGGCGTAGCAGGTGGTACGATAGTTTATACTTCTGGTAACTCTGCAAAATATTTAGTAGACAATACTGAGTTGTATTACTCGGCAAGTTATTTTAACCCATGGATTCCTAACACTTATCAGAATGGTGCATATAAAAACATGCAATATAGACGTGGTTTAGTTGGTACTTTTGAAGGTAACGGTCACGTTATCAGCAACCTTACCGCTGATGCTGATGGCATTTTCGCTGTAGTTAACAACGGCGGTATTGTTAAAAACGTAGGTTTAGTTAATAGTAGCCCATTTGCTAAATTAGCATACGGCGCAACGTTTGATAATATCTACGTATATCAACCTGACGCAAAAGTAACCGTAGTAAGAGCGTCTGATACTGCAACCACCATTTCTAACTCATTAATCGAATACACCAGTACAAACCCGTTAAAATTCTATGGTGGTATTATTCCTAACTACGATAGCACTCAAAACAATAGAACGGATAGCACAACTAACGCAACTGCAACGTTTGTTAACACTATTATCGTAACGGCAACCCCGCTTAAGATAGGTTTCTCTGGTGCGAATTATCAATATGGTACTAAACAATTTGAGGCTGAGTTAGTTGACGGCGTAGCACCTGCAACCCTTTCTAGCACTACTGGCTATGGCATTTCTGACTATACCAAAACAACTACTCTTGCAGCAGGAACAATTAAATTAGTTAACGGCTTATCAAGATACAGCACCTTGGCTAAGATGGTAGCTGCTGGTCAAGCAGACGAAACCTTATATGCAGGCTTTACTTCTGACGTATGGACCAACGTTGGTGGCAGACTTGTATTTGCAAGCTATGCAGATAAGTTGTTCACCCAAGGCAAGATTTTTGTTGACGGTGTTGAATCAACCGGCGCAGATTACGCAGTAGCGCTTAACGATTCTGTAACCTTTACCGGTGCATTATCTGACGGTATTTCTTCAAGACCTGCTGACGCAACCGTTGTTGCAACTGCTGGCGCTGAATACGTAACTATCGAAGGTGGCATGGTAACCTTTACTGGTTTGACCACTGATGCAATTGTTATTGTTGTTACTTGTGGTAACGCAACTGCAACCTTCAACTACACCATCGCTGGTGTAACTATTGCAGAAGAATATAACTACTCTGCTACTGACGGCGTGTTCTTCAATGCTGAAGGCGAAGCAAAAACTATCGCAGAAGTATGCGGTGTTGAAACTGCTGAACTTACTGCTGCAACTGATAAAGACGGCAACGACGTTTTAGTTGACGGTGCAATCAGTGGCTTAGCTTCTTCTAAAGAAGGCTTAGTTGAAAACGCACTTACCTTAACCATCAACGGCATTGAATATAAGGTTAACGTAAAAGTTGCAACCTTAATTCTTGACGAAGCAGAAGACTTTAAGTACTTTACCTACAAAGGTGCGTTCGTACCTGCTGAGGGCGTAACTGCCGGTTCAGACGATATGATTTCAAGTTTTGCTAAAACGGCTTACAACGAGCGTGCATTGACATGGACTGGTTACTATATGCTTGCTAGAGATATCGACGCTTCAACCGCAACCTACGGCACTGCCGAAAACCCACATATCCTTTCGGGCTCTGCTACTATCGGCTCTATCGTTAAGGC
>JAZQKH010000006.1:0-3851 GCA_045542055.1 Christensenellaceae bacterium
ATATAACTATATAATTTATTTAATTAAGGTTCAAGGAGCTTTATTATGGAACAATTTGGAATCAGTAGCGATTTAATACGTGGTCATATTGACACTATTATCTTATATTCACTTGTTGATTCAGATAAATATGCACAACAAATTAGTGATTCTATTGAATTATGTAGTAATAACGAATATAAAATTAATCAAGCCACGCTTTATAGCTCACTTAAACGTTTAGAGTCGCTTAAATACGTTAGTTCATATATGTTTGACGCTAAAGACGGTGGCAGAAGAAAATATTTTCACCTAACCGACCTTGGCAACGACGTTATAAAAAATAACGTTTCAGACTGGTCACGTTCAAGGCAAATTATCGATAAACTTATTGGTTGTGAATCAAACCATTCTACTGAGCGTGTCGTTTACGTGCAATCACCTAAAAATCCTGACGCCAACTATCAATCAATTAACGCTAATAGCCAAAATATCCCCCAACAAACTTCGCAGATTTATTTGCAAGATAATACTAATAAAAACGTTCAAGTTGAAAATGTTAAGGATTTAAGTGGTTCTCAAAAAAATGAAGATAAAGATGAATTAAACTATAAGGCTATACTATCAACTCTTAAAAAATATCAAATAAACAACCCTATTATTAAGGAAGCCGATGATTGCGTCGTGCAGGAAGATATTTCTTCTATTAAACAAGAAGTTACAGAACAAAACGTTGAAGATATTGAAGATTTTAACCAAATTATAGCCGATTCAAGAATGAATAATCAAAACCTAGTAAACGTTGGTAAAATTGATTTTGGTGATTTAATTGAAAAATCTAATAATGAAGGCTTTAAGGTTAAGATTTCTTCTAAAGACTCGGCAACACCTACCGGCTATTTAAAACTAAATAAGATTAAATTTGTATCGGCATTAACAACGTTTTTGTTCGCTTGTATACAATTAATAATCTTATATTTTTCTTTTAACGGCTTGCAAGGTGTTTTTACCAATAATTTACCGATATGTTTTGCAATAATCTCAATCTATCCGCTTGTAAGACTATTTTTTGCAGGTAGAAACGATAAATATAAAGTAAAATTTATAAATGGCGACTCGATTTTAACTGCTTCTATTATTATATTTAACGGCTTGGTTATCATTTTTGCTTGTTCATTTTTATTTGAATTAGATTTTGCCAACACGGTTGCAGTTATAAATTATATAGTTATTCCAATACATTTATTAATAAACGCATTAATTTACTTTGTGTGTAAGTTTTTATATTCAAAATCGAAAACGTTCAGTGTAAAATAACCCTGTTTATATTAAAAAGAAACTATCTAGTATTGATAGTTTCTTTTTTTGTTTTATAAATTATAGACCACGAAGATATTCAACTTCTTCAGGTGTTAGTTTTCTACAAGCGCCACGGTCCAACCCGCTTAAAGTTAAATCGCCAATTTTAATTCTTTTAAGAAAATCAACAGGTGCTTTAATAAAGTCAAACATTTTTCTAACTTGCCTGTTTTTACCTTCGCTAATCGTAACGTGAACTTTTGAGTAAGATTTTGTAGTTTCAACAATTTTTATCTTACATTTTTTTGTTTTAACACCGTCGATAAAAATACCTGCACGAAGTTTGTTTAGTTCATCTTCAGAAACCGGTCTTTCCGTCTTAACTAAGTATGTTTTTGTAATTTCATTTTTTGGGTGTGTTAATTTAAATGTCAATTCGCCGTCGTTTGTAAAAATTAGCAAACCTTCAGTATCGTAGTCAAGTCTACCAACCGGAAAAAGCCTTTCTGTTTTTGGCGGTAATAAATCCATAACGGTTTTACGGCCTTTGTCATCTTTTACGGTGCAAACGTAACCTTTAGGCTTATTCATTATATAATAGTCGTATTTCTTAACTTTGCTTACGGGAACACCTTTAACGGTAACACTATCTTCAAAACTAACTTCATCACCTAAACCACAAATTTTACCGTTAATCTTAACAACGCCTTGTTTAATAAGCTCATCCGAAGCCCTTCTTGATGCAACACCACTTTCAGCCAAATACTTGTTAATTCTCATTTTATACCTTCATAAATGTTTATACATCTACTATAGTAAAGATTTTTTCTGTAAAAATCAAGTTATTTTTAACAAAAACTTTAATTTCGCCAACGATTGTATCTTTTTTTGTTCCTTTATTTATTATCGATGGTAAATCATAGACAACCTCTATGCTTTGATATTCGCTCTCAGTCAATGGTAATATTACGTCGTTTTTAACTTGTGTTGCACATTTTATATTGCCATTATCGGTATTTACAAACGAAATAATATTGTTTTTATCAATGATTTTATACTTCTTATATGCGTTAAAGCAGTAATTTAACACGTTGGAAGATTCTTCCCACATTGGACCGCAATTTAAAACAACGCAAACTAATCTTAAACCGTTTCTATTACAACCTGTGACTAAGCATCTTCCTGCCTTTTTAGTGTATCCTGTTTTTATACCGTTACAGCCATCTAAATTTTTTAGTAATTTATTTTTATTTACTAATACTCTAACGGAATTATTTATAGTACATGGAATTTTAATAGATTTAGTTGACACGATTTCTTCAAATAATGAATTTTTCATTGCATAACAAGAAATTAAAGCTAAATCATACGCAGTCGTAAAATGATTATCGTCATGTAAACCATGTGGATTTGTAAAATTACTGTTATTTGCGCCAATTCTTTTTGCAGTTTTATTCATTAAGTTAACAAAGGCGTCTACACTTTCACTACATGCAATTGCAAGTGCCACAGCACAGTCGTTACCCGAACGAAGCATTAAACCATATAATAAATCCTTAATTGTTAATACTTCGCCTTCTTGCAAATAAATACTTGAACCTTCTATTCCAACGCATTGCTTTGTCACAGTAAACTCTTTTGTAACGTCAGCATTTTCTATTACCGTAATTGCAGTTAATATCTTTGTTGTACTTGCCATATAACTTTTAATATTGATATTTTTATTGTATAATACTCTACCAGAATCAACGTCCATTACAATCATACTTTTAGCCGAATATCCGCTTTCAGAATAAACCTTGTATTTAGTATTATTTTGCATTATGGCACATATAATCATAATTAAAATAATTAGTAATTTCTTATATTTTATATTCATTTACGTTTCCTTAAAACTCAATATTACTTCTTGTGCTTTTTCTAATAATTTTTCATTGGGTGATTGTTCTATATTAACAAACCTAAAAACACCTTCTATACTATCTTTAATCAAAAAACCACAAGGTTTTAGGTTAATAATACTTCCGTTACCTGCAGTTAGTGGTAATTCGTTATTTTTACTAAAAATATTTAGCTTACCATATTCACCACCACCCGAAAGCAAGCCGATTGTTACTTTTGATATTGGAATAATAATTTCGCCTGTTTGAGTTTCTATTTGTTTACCAACTACACTATTAACGTCGATTAAAGACGCTATACTTTGAATAGATTCAGCTACTACTGAGTTTATTTTGTTTTTATCATTTAAAGACATTGATGAGTTTCTCCGTAACATATTTTATCAAATTTATAATTATTACGACTAAATTTAATAGAACTTGAATATTCAAGAAAATATCTATACAATTGTTTTCAGTTATATATAAGTTTGCATAACTAGTTAAATAAGGCTTTGCCTTTCTTATAAAGTTATTAAGTAAATTATGAATACTATTACCTAATACTAATATTGGCAATCCGTTATTATTTAAATGACTCTGCCCTATTTTAACTAAAAGAGTGTATTTCACTATGTGCAAATCAAATAAAGGCTTTATTTGTTCTTTAAATCCGTCAAATTTTAACGGTTT
>JAZQKH010000007.1:0-7688 GCA_045542055.1 Christensenellaceae bacterium
TATATCAAATTGTATTATTCTTCTTTGAATAATTCTCTATGTTTATCAAAAAATTCAAAATAAATTCTAGGGTTTTCTAATTGCCACCACTTTTTAACATTGACAGGAACTTCATCTAAATCATAAATTTTAGCACCGTCTATTGCCAACATAAACGGAGAATGAGTTGCTATAATAAACTGACAACCGCTATATCTTGCCATATCCTTAATCATATCAGCAAGTTCTATTTGAAATTTGGGTGACAAACTATTTTCAGGTTCATCAAGCAAAAATAAAGTATCGTCTTTTAACTTTTCATAGAAAAACCTTAATGCAGTTTCACCATTACTATTAAGCCTTACCTCTTTCCCATTTTCTTTATAAACATATTGTCTACCACTCATTTTTCTTGCTATAACTTGGTCACGCAAATCTTCATAATCCTGCATACCACGCATTTTAACAGTTTTCTTAAACACCAATTCTTCGTGGCGTTCACGAGTTGCCATAACATTATCTGCAATATCTTTATTGTTCACCCTAACGTTAAGCATATAATCAAAGACATCATCACTTGTTATAATTCTACTTCCGTTAGGAACTCTAAAATAATCGCCTTCTTCATCAAAAGCCATTCTATAATCACACTCTTTTGTAAAAGCATCAAAAATATTACTACTATTAAACGGAGAAACTCTTTTCAACGTCAATTTCTTGGTAATCAAATTTAACAACGTGCTTTTCCCCGAACCATTACCACCATATAAAATAGTAACGTCCTTAAAATCTAAACTATGTAATTGTTTTTGCACAAATAAATTACAAGGATAAGCATTATCTGTATAACCAGCCTGACTCATATGATATTGCGCATTAAGTAACCTATCTTCCACCGCATGAGATGGCAAACTAAATTGGTCTAAAAAAATCATACTTCTCTCCATTTTTTCTTATATCCTATCATACTATATATGACAGTTTTAGTCATATTAAAATAAAAAGTGGTTTGTTAAACTTTTTTTAACAAACCAAAATCTAATTAAATAAAACCATATAACGCCTTCAAATTTTTTAAGACTAAAACTCCATGTTTTCTTTCTAGGTCTTTAGCCTACTACACCCCAGCGAGCTTTACAAGGCGAAAGTAACTTTTTGAGTCAGATTAACCGTCTGGCTCTTTTTTATTTTACAAAAAGTTATTTCGTCGTTTCCCTTATCCTTGTAAAACTCACCAAAACACTAATTTAACGCAACTCGTTTAGTGGTGTAGTTAGTCTAGACCGTCGAAAGAAAAAAATAAAACAAGGAGTAAAAAAATTTTATTAAAAAACTTAAAAGGAGGATTAAAGATGATGAACAAAAACAGTTTTAGTTACAAACAAGGTTTTAAGAAAGGAATTCAAATATATAAAGAGAATTCCACTAAAGGTTATTACAGCGATTCAGATAATGACAAAGTTATGAAACGTTGTAAGCGTTATGCAGATACAGGCAATAAAAACGGAGAACCTTTAAGAGATACTCAAATAGATTATTACTACGGTATGTATGATGGTATTAGATACGGATATAAGCAACACGGAATCGCAATACCCGATAAAAAATATAGCAGCTTTGAAGAAAAAGAAAATCAATTCTACTACGGCAAAGAAAATCATTACAACGGATTTGGATATTACGACTAATAAGGAGAAAACAAATATGAAAAACATCACTATTAAAAATTTACGTTTTGAAAAACCCAATCAAGAATGGCAAGTAAAAATTGACCGTTCAAGTATTTTAGGAAATCCTTATTTTATGAAAAATGAAAGTGAACGCAATAAAGTATGCGAACAATATAAAACATACTTTTACAAAAAAATAAATAATAACGACAACAACTTTATTACCGAACTAAAAAGGTTAAAGAACTTATTAGAAAAATATAACAAACTTGAACTTTATTGTTGGTGTTATCCGAAACGTTGTCACGGCGAAACTATAAAACAATATCTAGAAAACAATTAAGGAGAAAAAAATGATTAACGTTATAGAAAACAAAGATTATAGAAGCTTACAAAACGATTATTACGACGGAGAAAGTTTCGTCTATTTTGACATTATAGAAGTTAACGCTGAACGTGAAGATATAACCGTTATGGTTTCGCATCAAGGCAAACTTACTATGAGAACTTTTGAACTTATGCAAGACGAAGACAATGACGTATTCTTTGAATATGGTCCTTGCTTTGAAAAAATATATCTTGAAGAATTTATTTAAGGAGGTGCATTTATGCAAAACTACACATCTATCAACATTGTAATTGGCTCTTGGGGCTCTTACAACGAATGTAACGAAAGGGCTTTAGGCTCTAAATGGTTAGACTTATCCGATTATTCCGATTGGGAAGAAATTGAAGAAGAATTAACCAAACAAGGCTTTAAGCTAAACGGCATTGACGAAGAACTTTTCGTTCAAGACATTGAAGGACTCCCCTCTAACGCTTGTAATTGGGATTACACTAGCCCACAGAAACTCTTTGAAACATTGAGAGATTCTGACGTATTAAGCAATGCTTATAAATACGATACTTTGCAAGCATATCTAGAAGTTCGAGGCTTCGACGATTTTGAAAACTTGGTTCAAAGTCACGGCTCTAATTGGGACGACGATATACGCATAATGAAAGGCTATTCGTGGGAAGATTACGGACGTGAAGCATTAGAAAATAGTGGCTACGAAATACCCGACCATATACAAGACTTTATAGACTTTGAAGAATACGGCAAGTATATGGGCGATTGTGTTGAAGAATACAATGAAGGCTTAATTGAAATTTACAGATAAAAGGAGAATCAACTATGAATACAACATTAGAACAAAGAAAAGAACAAGCAAAAAAATATATGAAACAACTTAACATTTACAAGCCATATATCGAAGGCTTTATGCAAGAAAACAACGCATGTTTCTATGAAGGCTTTGGTGGGTTTTGGGCTTATCAAAATGAAGAACTAACTGCTAAAATCAAAGAGATTGAACGTGCTTGGAACGTTACCGTTTACGCCGTTACTCACGAATTTACTAAATTTGGAGAATGTTATTCAATGCTTGTAGTCGGTGACTATCCTGAAGAATGGGAAGACATACCACACGAAAACAAAGTATTTTACCCCTTTGCTTACGTTTGGAACAAATCAGACGATTGCTGCTCTGAATTTGGCTCAATAGGAGTTCTATCACTTGGTGGTGGAATTAAACGCATTTATTAAAGGAGAACATTATGGAAAAAAGAACTCATAAAAACTATGACATTATATCTACAATTTCATTTCCAGCAGAAGAATACGTTCTAGGCGTTAAAACCATTAACGGCAATAAAGAATATGTTACTTGGTGCTGTGTTGAAAAAGACAACTACTACTACGGACACTACTTTAACGATTACAATAAAGCCGTTAAAGACTTATATGAACGTGCAAAAAAATACATAGATTGGACTTTGGAGAATTTACTATGAAAATTACAGTTGAATGCAATAACAAAAAATACGAATTTACTAACACTGCTCCCGTTTACATTTTTGAATGTGCTATAGAAAACAACTTTGACAAAAAATACGGTGAGAAAACTTTAATGGAATTTATTAACCTTGTTTATGAATGTTATATGAAAGATAGCAACGCAACCCCGTTAGGTCATCTATCTGATTATATGGCTAAACATTGGAAAAAAATTAAAAATTTAAGCAGATACGATATTTTAGAAAAATTCTATGCACAATTACCATAAGGAGAAAACGCTATGAAATGTCAAATATGCGACAAAGAAATAACTAACGAATACTTTATAGGCGTTAACGGAAATATCTGCGCTGACTGTCTTAAAAAACTAATGTCTTACCACGTCTTAAAACAACTTGGTTTGATAAAAAATATAAAAGGAGATTAAGTTATGAACATTACAACTTACACCGAACAAGACAAACAATTTTACCCTACCCCTAAATCGTTGTTAAAACTAATAGAAAACGATTTTAAGGAACAACTGAAATGCTTTCACGACGAATACAAATTTGATATTCGAGTGTTAGAACCCAACGCTGGTAAAGGCAATATTGCTACACACCTACGAGATTATTGGGGACGTTATAACACCGATATTACACCACGTTGTAAAGTAGATTGTATTGAAATTGATAACACGTTGCAAGCAACATTAAAAGGACTAAACTTCCCTGTTGTTTGCGACGATTTTTTATATTTCAACACTTTTACTAAATACGACCTTATATTTATGAACCCACCTTTCGCAAACGCAGAAGACCACCTTATGAAAGCAATAAAATTACAAGAAAAATATGGTGGCCGTATTCTGTGTATCTTAAACGCTGAAACTATTAAAAATACATATACAATTAAACGTCAAGAATTAAAAGCAAAGTTAAACAAACTAAACGCAGAAATTAAATACTATTCTGATTCCTTTAATTCGCCTGATAGCGAAAGAAAAAGTTCAGTTGAAATTGCCGTCATTTGGCTTGATATTCTTGCGCCAAAAAACATTTTCAATTCAAAAGTATTTGAAGAACTTGATAAAGCCGAAAAAATAAATTTCAGAGTTGAAACACCTGAAGAACAATATGAACTTATTCGTCTTGGGCTAGATTGGATAACTGCTTTAGTAGAACAATATAACAGACACATTGAATCTGCAATAGGCTTTTTCAAAGAATACGAAGCGTTTAGAACCGAATATTATAATCGCTATGACAACATAGAAGGCAATTCATATAAATCGGCTTTTAAGTTAGTTATATATGATAGCGATTATAACGACATAAATACTTTTATAGAAAATACACGTCGCAAGTATTGGAAAACATTATTCGACCACCCTAAATTTTCTACAATTCTTACAAGTAGATTGCAGAGTGAACTTTCTTCCCGCCTAGACGAAATGAAGAATTACGACTTTAATGAACGTAATATTTTACGCCTAATGGAAGAAAATCGAGTTGCCACGTTAAAAGGCATTGAAGAAGAAATATTATCACTCTTTGACACCTTTACAAAACACGCACAATACGACGGTTGCGATAACGTTCACTACTATAACGGTTGGAAAACTAATAAAGCACACAAGTTAAACAATAAAATTATAATTCCGTTCTATGGAGCTTGGAAATCTGAACCCCGTTATGTAGGCAACAATGTATGGAATATGCGTAGATCGGGTTATGAATATAAGCTAGACCATTATGAAGCATTAAAGACCTTGCGAGATATGTCTAAAACATTAAATTATCTTGCTAAAGGCGTTAGTGGAATTCAAGATATGGAACACTTGTCAAACATAATTTATAGTCAGTTCAACAATGGTAACGCTAAAAATATTCCTACCGAACACTTTATTCTAACATTCTATAAAAAAGGCACTTGCCATATTAAATTCAGAAATCAAGACTTACTTGACAAATTCAATTTATTCGCATCACAACGTAAAGGCTGGCTTCCCCCATCATACGGTAAAAAAGCCTACAACGATATGAATAGCGAAGAAAAAGAACTAGTTAAAGAGTTCTCTGGTGACGAAATTGCATACAACAAAATTTATAATAATCAAACGGCTTATCTCATTGATAAAAACGAATTATTACAAATTACAGGTTAAGGAGATTAAACTATGAAACGAATTAAAGAAATTGAAACTATTTTAACTGCTATTTTCGTTCTAAATCATATTAACGAAAACAACGAACAAATCGCCTTATTATCTGAATACGCTTTACACGATATATGTGAAGCTAACAGCAATATGCTTAAACTTCTTGCTTGCACTAGCAAAAGAGAAGACCTAGTAACTTGGGTAAATAAATTGCTTACCGAAGATACAAAATATAACGATTTTATAAAACTAAAGGAGTATTACAAAAATGACGGAAAATGAACTTAAAAATATGGAATTTAATGTAGCAGTAAATAAACTTTCTGAAACGTTTGACACCATTACGTCTTATGACGAACTAAAAAACTTCATAATCAAAAAAATTAACGAAGATATGCTTTTTGTTGCTATACACCTATTACAAGCAATAAACGAAAACCCGTCTGATTTTTACGATTATGACTACTGTATGGGAACACTTGATAAACCTATACCCCTTGAAAATATTAACGACTTAAAAGATTATTGTGAATAAAGGAGAAAACAAAATGAAACCATTTAAGACACAGGCACACATACACTCACTTAACGGCAAAATGGACGAAATAACGGTTCTAGGACCTCAAACGCTCTTTTGTCATACAATACCTAACGCATATATCGTTCAATATGGCGATATTAAATGCACGGCTATTTTTAATACTGCTAATTTTCAATATTATGCAGATGACGTTGACGGAATTATAAAGGAGAATTAACTATGAAAAAATATGTATATATGGTCGAATTTGACTGGTCGGTTGAAGACGGTTGCGATATTGAAACTGAACTTTTTTCAACATACGATAAAGCGCTTGAACGCTATAATCAACTTGTCAATGAAGAAAAAAACAATGAAGACGGTTGGGTTCACGACGTATTTAAGCCTAACGGAACTATCCTTAAAGGCTACTCTGTTGAAGAATACGGAAACAAAGAAAAACAAGAAGACCTTTATTGGAGTTGCGTAATGGACGAATGGTATGAATACCACTCTATTATTCAATTAAAGAAACTTGAAGTAAAATAAGGAGATTACACTATGAAAAACAAAATTACTATTCTCTATGATAATACCGACAACTATACAAACATTGAAGAAACCAAAGAATTCTTGTTTGACACCTTTTCAGAAGAAAGGGGCTGGAAAACTATAGACGACATTCCCGAAGATGTTATCTATGAAGAAATAGACGCACAAGACAATTTAGCGTGGCAAGATTTTTACGAGCAGATATATAAAATTTTAAGCCACGATACATATCTTTTAACAGGAACTTGTGGACGTTGGTATGGACCAGCTGAAGGTGGCAAATTTATTCGTTCACCTCACGATTTATTCAAAACCATATCTCACCTTGATAGAATTCGTTTTTATGACGAAGACGGACACTTAAAAATATGGGGTTATCACCACGACGGCGAAGACAACTACGAATTAAAAAGACTAACCCGTAAAGGTGAACAATTTGCTATGAGAAATTATTTTTCTAACGATAGACGAATACACCAAGCAATAATGACTAATAGAGCCTATTCTGCTCTACCCCGTCTTGCAAAAAGATTAAACGGGGTGCTGTTATGAAGAAATATATTCTACGCACAGGCTTTAAGGTCTGTTATAAAGAACAAGGCTCTAATCAATACATACGACACTTTTTAACACGAAATTATAATGATGCTATTTATATGATTAACCACTATAAACGTTATCCACCTAATTCAAGGGAAGATAACCACAAACTTAAAAAACCTAAATGGCGAGCAATACCCGTTACAATAAAAGAGATACAAGACGGTATTTGGCGTGAAGTTCCTTTCTAGATAAGAAGGGCTTTTTTAATTTTAAAATAAAAACAAGGAGGATTACACTATGAAAACATTAAATCTTAAAACTGAAAACAATGAACAAGAACGCATTAAAGAATATTTAGAAAATAACGCCAGCGAAATTCTTGCTGAAAAAATCAAGTCGGAGGCCAAGCGGTCTTAGGAAGACAATGTCATAAATCAACTC
>JAZQKH010000008.1:0-30049 GCA_045542055.1 Christensenellaceae bacterium
CATATATACGTAGCAGTTATCGATAATTGCATTAGATGCAAGTACAGATAATCTACCACTGTTAACCCAACCTAAGTTCTTAATAGTACCACCGTAGATTTGACCAAATAAACCGTCGGCAGGAATTTTGAAGTTGCTTACGGTATGACCGTTACCATCTAACACACCCTTGAAGCCTGCCATAAACGTACTTTTATAGTACGGGCTGTACAAATAGTATTTATTGTTAAAGTTTCCGTTAGAGTTTGCTTCTTGCCACCTTACTGACGTTGCCTTAACGATAGAGCCGATAGTAGCAGAGCCAGAAAGGATATGTGGGTTTTCTGCAGTGCCGTAGGTTGCGGTTGAAGCGTCGATATCTCTAGCAAGCATATAGTAACCAGTCCATGTCAATGCACGCTCCTTGTAAGCCGTTTTAGCAAAACTTGAAATCATATCGTCTGAATCGGCAGTTACGCCCTCAGCAGGTACGAACGCACCGTTATAAGTAAAGTGCTTAAAGTCTTCTGCTTCGTCGATAACTAAGGTTGCTACGTTTAAGCCAATCTTAACAATTTTGTCACCGGCAAAAATCGTAACTTGATAACTTTGTAGTTCGTCTGAAGTGGCAAATACCATCTTACCGTCAACGAGTTCTAATAATTGGTCGCCTTCTTCGGTAGCAACGTACGCCTTATCAATTTCAGCGTCGGTACCAACAACGTCAACAAAGTCAACTACTTCGTTTTCTTGGTTGAAGTATTCACCGTTAGCTACTGAATATAAAATTTCTTCGTCTAAAGTTTCAATAGAAGCGGTAACAACGTGGTCTGGGTCGTTTGCACAAACCTTATCGAAAGTACCGTCGCCTAACGCTTCCCAATCGCCGTAATCGTGACCTAATGCAGAGCCTTCGTCAGCAATTGTGTCGCTTTCGCCACAACCGTTATCACATTGAGCGGTCTTGGTGCCGTCTTCTTCACAAGTTGCATCGCCGTTAGGTACGTAGTTTGTATAACTGTGACCTAATGCAGAGCCTTGGTCGGTAACAGTGTAGGGAACGCCACAACCGTTTTCGCATTGAGCGGTTTTAGTGCCGTCTTCTTCACAAGTTGCATCGCCGTTAGATTCATAGTTAATATAGCTATGTTCTAAAGCAGTGCCTTCTTTAGTCCTAGTATGCGGAACGCCACAACCATTGTCGCACTGAGCAGTTTCAGTACCGTCTACTTCACACTCTGCGTCGTCGTTATATACGTAGTTGGTGTAACTGTGACCTAATTTAGAATCAACTTCTACACGGTTATCGGTAGTGCCACAACCGTGGTCGCAATACGCAGTTTCGTGACCGTCTACTTCACAAGTAGCGTCGCCGTCCGATTGGTAATTTGTAAAGCTGTGTGAGAGTGCAGAGCCAATGTCAACAACCGTGTCGCTTTCACCACAGTTTCTAGAACATTGTGCGGTCTTGGTGCCGTCAACTTCACACATAGCATTACCGTCTGGAACGTAAGTAACGAAATCGTGGCCTAAAGCTTCGCCATATTCGAACGTATCAACGCCTTTAGCACCACATTCGCAAGAGAAGTAATAGGTTGCCTTTTCCGTACAAGTAGCTTCCGTTGCCAAGTAAGCTTCGGTTGCCACGGGCTTTACGTACGAGTGGACGTGCGGGTCTTTACAACCGGTAACGCCGACCATAAGCGTACATGCAGCACAAACGGCAAGTAACGTAGTTATAATCTTCCTTTTCATATTTGCCTCCTAAAATTTTTTATGGAATGCCATATTGTATTTAGTATTGTATCATTAAACTGAGCAAAAATCAATGGGGTTTTTAAAAAATTTTAAATTATCATAAAGTTTTTTGTTGGTAAAAATTTCTGTATTTGGTTTTGCCGATTGCTCGCTTCGGCGAAGAATTTTTAGTCGTAAACATTATTATATAACAATTATATAATACAAATTTAATTTAAAATCATCTAAAATCTTTATCACGTCTTTATTTTTTGTTGGACTTTTGATATAATAAGGTCGTTAAGGAGATTTTATGAAAGACGTTTTAATTACGGGCGCATACGGTGGAATGGGCAAGCAAGTGGTTATAGCACTTAAAAATGCAGGCTACCGCATATTTGCGCTTGACAAAGTAATAGATGAGCCCACCGACAACGTTATACCCGTGCAAGTTGACCTAACGCAAACCGAAAGCGTGCAAAAAGCGTTTGAAAAGGTAAGTTCTATTACCAACGAGCTTTACGCCGTACTACACTTTGCCGGCATATATGCGCTTGACTCTTTGGTAGAGATGGATGAAAGCAAACTTAAAAACTTGTTTGAAGTTAACTTTTTTGGAGCGTACAGAATTAACAAAACATTTTTGCCACTACTTAAAAAAGATAGCCGAATAATACTTACCACAAGCGAACTTGCACCACTTGAGCCACTGCCCTTTACGGGGGTGTACGCTATTTCAAAAAGCACACTTGATAAATACGCTTATTCGCTACGTATGGAATTGCAACTTTTGGGAATAAAGGTTTCAGTTTTACGACCGGGCGCAGTGGATACGGGTATGCTTGACGTGTCAACCGACCAACTTGAAGCTTTTTGCAAAAATACCGTCCTTTACCCCGTAAACTCCACACGCTTCAAACAAATAGTAGAGCGTGTTGAAGCAAGAAAGATACCTGCAAGCAAAGTTGCCGATAAGACCTTAAAGATACTAAAGTCTAAACGCCCCAAGCAAGTTTACAAAATTAATCGCAACCCCTTGCTTATTCTATTAAACGTTTTACCAAAAACGTGGCAAACCAAAATTATCAAAAGCGTTCTTAAAAATAAATAGATAAACGCTTAAAAATAAAACTCAATTCAAAACGCACCGTGCTAAACGGTGCGTTTTATTAATATTGATTTAGCTTTATCACTTTGTGGGGTATTTGCAAATATCGAGTATTCAAAGCACTCTTGATAGCTCGATGCACGAATAACCCCACTCCTTTGCAAAACCACCTGTGGCAGTTTTGGGCTAAACCCCCTTTTGTATACAGGCAAGAAAACCGTGTAGCCACGCCAATCTTTACCCTTTTTGTAAGAGTTTGCGGGCAGTACGCTTTTTAATTTGTTTTTAAGCTTTTTATCCATAGCGCTCCTTAAAGTTCAATCTCCACCTTGCCCTTAGCGTAAAGCATAATATAGTTAAAACAACCCTTTTTACAAACAGTAAAATCTTGCGTGCCGTATTCTTTGCAAATCTTTTTCAACAATTCTCTAAGTTTAAGCAAAACTGCGTACCCGTGCTTGCACCCTTCAAAATAAGGGCAGTCGCACGCAAGGTATGTTATTTTGCCGTTATAATAACGATAGTCAACTTCATACCAGTCGTGTGCGTTTGAACTACGAACTATCGCCTTGCCCGTCCCGTTTTTTAGGCTAATAAAACAAACGTACCCATTTTTATACATTTCATAGCCACGCTCTTTAACACCTTGGTCTTCAAATAGTTCGCTTTTTTCCAAATCGTTAAGGTCAAGCTCAATATCGTCTTCGCCAACGGGGTCGTTTGCCACGTACTTAGTACCCGCATATATATTCATAAACTTTTCTGCCGATAGCCTTGTTTCAAAGGACACCACGTCCTCTTTAGAAACGAAATACTTGCCCGTAACGTCGTTGTCAATCACCCCAGTTATCCACTGCATATCAAACTTAGGCTTCTTGAAAGATGAAAGCACCTTAGTTACTTCGGCAACTTGACCTTTCATTTTGCCGTCAACCGTAACGACGTCGCCCACATTAATCTCGGCAAGGTCGCTAAAATATACGAGTTTTAAGCCGTCTTGAAACTCAACCTGCACTAAATTCTTAGGCTTACGATTTTCATCTTGCGTTTTTTCAACTAACTCAATAAAGTCATTTATAATTTTTTTGTCTAACATAAAACTCTCCTTTGCTTTGTTTTACACCACGATTGTAACAATATATATATGACATATGTGTGTCATATTAAAAAAATTTTTTAGAAAATTTTAAAAATTTAAAGGACTGCATAAGCAGTCCTTTTGCTTGACGTTTTTTGTTGTGTTTTTGTTGTGTTTTATATTTTAATAAACTTATAAGACAAGGCAAAAAGTTTATCTAAATTTTTTTGCGAATATTCCACTTCGGCGGAAAAGCCCCTTACCACGTCGACCAATATCTCAAACGGGGGCGTGTCGGCACAAACCTTTTCCACTTCATAAATATTATTAACCACCCACCAAGATATTACGCAAGCAATCGTTCTTGCCCTAGCGTCTAAGGTGTCTTCGGCATTGGCTAAGTGCCTATATGCGCCGTTAACCAAAAACTGCTCGCAATATAGTGATAAACATTGGTCGGTTGATAACTTGGCAGATTTCTCCTTGATGCTTTTAAGCCTTTTTGCCCAAAACTTATCTAATCGTTCAAAGGCTAAAAACTTTTTAACTATTCTATTGAAGTCCCTTTCTGTAACGTTTGCTCTGCACAAACCTAACACACCGTTAATGCGCTCGTTGATATCGGAATTCCTATCTTGCAAAAGGTCAAGCACCTTACTTCTAAATTCTAAAATATTTTTTTGATTAAAATCTAATTCGCAAGCCGTTTGCTCTGCATTGGCGTTAAAGAGTTCAATAGGCGTTATTTTATCTTCAAATGAAAGGATTATTTTGGTTGCTTGTTCGCAACAAAACCCTAAGCCCATTTCCACCCTATCGTTAAAATAACTTCTAAATCTTGGATGGTCACGACACACTTGGCACAAACCGTCTTCGCCAAGGTTGACAATAATATCACAAAGCCCATCATCCCTTAAAAAAGCACAACGCCCTAGCCTATCCGACTTAAACTTCGCCCTTTTAAAATTAATACCTTTTTGCAATTTATGTGAAAAACTCGAAGCGTGCACCTTGTACGTTTGCAAGGTGGCTTGGTCAATACACATTTCCCAACCAGCACAGCAGGTATGCTTACAATCGCCCGCCACACATTTAAATTTTGAATAGTAGTTTAATTGATATTGCTTCATATCTCCCCTAACTTTACTCGTTTGAAAACATTATAACACCTTTTTTAAAAAAACAAAACCCCACACTTAAAATAAGTAAGGGGTTTATTGTTTTTATTAAACTTCTTCTTTTATATATTTGTACTAAAACGTTTTTGACCGTTTTGTTCTAAAGCGAAATTGTAGGCGTCATTATTTAAGTTTTTAGTCAAAACCAATGTATCGTCTAAATCTACAACGTAAACCAATTATAATTCCTCAATTTCTTTTTGCGAAATAATCTTTTCGCCTTGCATAACGTAATCTTTATTTAAGCCAAACGTTAAGTCGTTAGAGTCGCTTTCTCTATACATAACAAGCCTTTTTTTGCCGTAGTCTTTAGCCTTTTCAAAAGCGTGGCGAGAACCACTATCTCCTTCGCCTTTTCTAAAACTTGCAATTAAAACAACGGCTTTAGAATATAATGCTTGCAACCTATCCCTTTCAATAAATCTTTTAACGTTTTCATATTTATTTTTCGGCTCGTTTGCGTATTCGCTTATTAGAAGTCCGTCGTTCTTAATAATTTCATTTGCCAAACCGATATTTTCTTTAGGATAAATATTTTCTATTGTTGACGGAAGAAAGGCAATCGTTTTAGCGTTGTTTTTAATGCTTTCGCTATGGGCAACCGTATCGCAACCTTTTGCAAGTCCACTAACTATGTTAAACTCTTTTTCAGTTAAATTTTTTACGACATTATGTTCTCTTTCTACTATTTCATTAGTTGGCGTTAAAACGCCTATAACTGCTACGTTTTTATCTACGATATTAAGTAGCGTTATATCACCCCTATATGCAAAGAAAAAAGGTCTTTCGCTATTTTTAAGTTTAACGTTTGTGCTAGGAAAGTTTTCATCAAAAACACTGATGACGTTTACACCTTTTTCTTTAAGTTCTTGCTCTACGGCTTGTAAATCGCAAGGTAAAGTATTTATATAATCTTCATTATAAAACGATTTCCAAAAGTGAGCGTTAGATTTTACAACTCCCGTTTTTATTAAATTGTAAAGTTTTAATGAAATGATTGAGTTCATAATTACGAATCATAGTCATATGGTATTTTATTTTTTCGTTCACCTTTTAGGTTAAGTATATACCCATCTTCTACTTTACACCACCAATCTGGATTGTTTTTGGGCAATGCATCTAAAATCATTTCATCAGACAAATTTCTACTTGATATAAATTCTAAATCTTTTATCTCAATAGTAATTACTATATCCGCCCACTCCTCTTTAGCAGGAAAAGCTACTAAAAAACAATTATCTCTTATCTCTGCTTCAATAATAGTACCGATAGCATCTTTATAAACACCTTCATCATTATATTCTTTTCTATCAATCAATAATTTTACTTTGTCCAAATATTTCATTTTGTCCATCCTCCAAAAGGTGTATTTATTTTCAATTTTCCATTAGGAAATATTGTAAAACCACTATTAAATTTAAAAATTTCACTTGCTTTCTCGTTTGCGCCTGGCATTTCTACTTGAATATTAATTCTAAAACCATACTTGTCATGCATTCTTTTATAATATTTGCCTTGCGAAAAAGCATATTTAACATAATACTCAAAAGCATTGTAGAACTTCTCTTTTTCGCTTTCTTTGTACCCCATGTAAATAATTATACCTAATTTATCGCTAAAAAGGTACATTTTTTACCATCATTTATTAACAGTTGAAGTTCTTGGTAATTCGGTTTACTAATCGCTATTTTCTTACAATGACAATGTGGGTGATATAGCCCACGATTTAAAAACGGTATTTGATTTAAACTATATTTACCGTAGTTAAATTCAATCGGTTTTTTATCTTCTTCGTTTTTAAAATAACAATTGTTTACGCTAACGCATAATGCACAATGTGGATTAGTCAACTCCTCATCAACGCCTGTTGCGTAAGGAAAGTCTTCTATTGTAAATCCCGATTTATTATCGTTAATCTTTATCCAATCACTAAAACTTGCTGTTAGTTTATCTTTGATATTATCAAAAAAGCTCATCTCTTTCTCCTTTATTTTATCATAAATTTTTATTTTTATCTATAGTATATCATCCAAAAATTAGCATAATCAAGGTTTACTGACAAGTGAAAACTCCTAAAAACAGCAAGATTTTTTCTTGCTGTTTTACATATTAAAAATTATTTTTTAGTCTAAAAACAAAGGCGAACCCGTCTCCTAAAGGAAACGGGTTCGTCTTTACTTTGTTTGGTGACCCCTACGGGAATCGAACCCATGTTACCACCGTGAAAGGGTGGTGTCTTAACCGCTTGACCAAGGGGCCGTGTCACCTATTAAGTTGTGGCTTAAAGCCTATATTGAACGGACCGAGCCGTTTTTTAACTGGTAGCGGCGGTCAGATTCGAACCAACGACCTGCCGGGTATGAACCGGCCGCTATAACCAACTAAGCTACGCCGCCATAAATTTTAGCGTTTTATCGCTAAATGCCTTAGTATAATATCAAAAAAATGATTGCTTGTCAATTATATTTTATCACTTTTAAAAAATTTTTTTGATTTTAAGCAAACTAATGCTTTTGCACACCGTTAAAAAATAAAAACGCACGCACGAAGCCTTCGTGCGCACGCTTAAAGTCATTACTTAAATTACAAATTCTTTGACTAAAGGTCTATTCTACGTCAAGGTTTTCGATTTTAACGTTTTTAACACGCAAAACTTCCAACCTTGGCATTTTGCCGTAGGGATGCTTTAAGATTTTGCAATTTTTAATGCTAACGCCGTCAATCTCGTAACCCGGCTTATCAAAACCGGCAAGTTCGATAACGGCAATGTCTTCGGGGAATCTTTGCCCGTCGGGAGCAACGTAATAGTTTTCGCCCGTCATTACAACGTTTTCTAAACTATACCCACTAAGCTTGGGGTAATCGGGAGCGGGCTCGCCGTCTAGATTACATCTATAAAGCGACGAAACGCTAAAGCGTGAAATTACGCTATCGTAAATAGCCACGTTTTTAACGTAGCCACCACGCTTAGAAATAGTTTTAACCGACACGCCCCAGCATGCGTTTGTCATATCGCAATCCCAAACGGTAACGCCGTCAATACCACCGCTCATTTCACTACCCATTGCGAGTGCGTGACCATGCACGGCGTAGCAGTCGAACACCTTAATGTTTTTAGTCGGTCTATTGATGACGTTGCCTTCGGGGTTTTTGCCCGACTTGATAGCAATACAGTCGTCCGAAGTTTCAAACCTAGTGTTAAAGATAGTGCAATCTTCACTTGAATCAGGGTCCCAACCGTCGCCGTTACAAGTGCCTGCCGAGTGAATAGTACATCTACTGGTAATAACGTTTTTAGAATAAATAAAGTGAATATTCCAACTTGGTCCGTTAGACAGGAACACGTCGGATAAAACAAGTCCGTCCACGTTAGCCGCTTGAATAAGTCTGCCCCTTGCTCTACCGGGAACGGTTTTTGGTGTTTCGATTTCCTTGTCGTCTTTAATGGTTTCAAGATAATCTTTCAAAAGTTCGGTTTCTCTTTCAATAATACCATCAAAAAGTTGCTTACCGCCGCCAATCAACTTGCCGCCGCCACGAACGATAACGTTTTGAGTGGTGTAGCCTTTAGTGTGGTCAAGCTCACCCACGTTAAGAAGCGATTGATAGCACATTCTTTCAATACCTTCGAATCTACTTTTAATTTTTGGCTCGTAATCTTGATATTTGCCCGTGCCTTGAATTACGCCACCTTTTTCAATATAGATATAGGTGTTTGAGTGAACGAACAAACCACCAGTCATAAAAACACCTTCAGGAACATATACACAAACACCTTCACAAGCGTCATCGAGCGCCTTTTGAAGTGCCTTGGTGTTTAGGGTTTTACCGTCTCCAACGGCGTTATACGGGGGTTTAGAAACGTCCAAACGCCTTGGCGCTTGCTTGGTGGTTAAGGTTTCTTTGCCAACAAGTTTTTCGCCGTCTATAGCGATTAAAGAAACTTCTACATCAAAAGTAGTTTGTGGTTTTAGATTAAGCATTTCGTAGTGAGTTTTAACCGTTTCGCCAACAGTATTGCCGTTAACTTTAACTACAAATTTTTCGCCGGTACGTAGGGTTTTAATTCTATCCCAATAAAGTGTAATTTCGTCTTCAAAAACAAGATAATTAATCATAAGTTGCTCCAAAATTTTAGAAATATTGACTTTTATAATACACCCAACCAATGTAGGTTGGGTGTAAATTTTATTATCTAGGGTTTTTAATGTTTGCTTGTGCAGCAGCCAATCTAGCGATTGGAACTCTGAACGGAGAACAAGAAACGTAATCTAACCCAATTGCGTGACAGAACTCAACGCTCGACGGGTCACCACCGTGTTCACCACAAATACCACAGTGAATATTTTTTCTTGCGCCCTTACCAAGTTCAACAGCCATCTTCATAAGTTTGCCCACACCGTGTGTATCAAGCCTTGCAAACGGGTCGGATTCGTAAATCTTAGCACCGTAATATGAAGGCAAGAACTTACCGGCATCGTCACGGCTAAAGCCGAAGGTCATTTGAGTTAAGTCGTTAGTACCGAAGCAGAAGAATTCCGCTTCAGTAGCAAGCTCGTCAGCAGTTAAGCATGCTCTAGGAATTTCAACCATAGTACCAACTTCATATTTAAGTTCAACGCCACTTTCTTTGATAACGGCATCAGCAGTAGCAACAACCGTCTTTTTACAGAAAGCAAGTTCTTTAACTTCGCCGGTTAACGGAATCATAATTTCAGGAACAACCTTCCAATCGGGGTGGCGTTTTTGAACTGCAATGGCAGCCTTGATAACGGCCTTAGTTTGCATTTCAGCAATTTCAGGATAAGTAACTGCCAAACGGCAACCACGGTGACCCATCATTGGGTTGAACTCGTGAAGACTTGAACAAATCAACTTAATTTCTTCAGGTGTTTTGCCTTGTGCTTGTGCTAGCGCCTCGATATCGTGTTCGCTCGTTGGAACGAATTCATGAAGCGGTGGGTCTAAGAAACGGATGGTTACGGGTTGACCTTTAAGCGCTTCAATTAAGCCTTCAAAGTCTGCTTGTTGCATGGGCTCGATTTTATCAAGAGCCTTTTTTCTTTCCTCAACGGTTTCAGAACAAATCATTTCACGGAATTTTTCAATTCTGCCCGGTCCGAAGAACATATGCTCTGTACGGCAAAGACCGATACCTTGTGCGCCAAGCTCTTCAGCACGAACAGCGTCTTCAGGGGTGTCTGCGTTAGTGCGAACGCCAAGCGCTTTATACTTGTCGGCAAGCTTCATGATTCTGCCAAAGTAACCGCTGTTGGGGTCTGCGGGAACGGTTTTAATCTTCTTATCGTAAATCTTACCCGTTGAGCCGTCTAAGGAAAGTTCGTCACCCTCACGGAAGATTTTACCCGCAAGTTCAAAATATTTTTCTTCTTCGTGCATTTTGACATCGCCACAACCGGATACACAACAAGTACCCATACCACGTGCGACAACGGCTGCGTGTGACGTTTGACCGCCACGAACGGTTAAGATGCCTTGAGAGTATTTCATACCTTCGATATCTTCCGGAGAAGTTTCAAGCCTTACTAAAACTACTTTTTTACCAGATTTGCCTAAAACAACGGCATCTTCCGGAGTGAAAACTATCGTGCCGGCAGCCGCACCTGGAGAAGCCGCAATACCCTTACCAACAACGTTCTTTTCTGCTTCTTTTAACGCTTCTACGTCAAAGGTTGGGTGAAGTAGCATATCTAAGGTTTTAGCGTCAATTTGAAGAAGAGCCGTCTTTTCGTCAATCATGCCCTCGTCAATTAAATCGCAAGCGATTCTAATAGCAGCGGCAGCCGTACGCTTACCGTTTCTAGTTTGAAGCATAAAGAGTTTACCCTTTTCAATGGTAAATTCCATATCTTGCATATCTCTATAATGGTTTTCTAAAATATCACAGATTTTAAGGAATTGAGTATAAACTTCTGGTAGAACTTGTGCCATTTGAGAAATAGGCATCGGCGTACGAACGCCTGCAACAACGTCTTCGCCCTGAGCGTTCATTAAGAATTCGCCCATCAAGCCCTTTTCACCGGTTGCAGGGTTACGGGTAAATGCAACGCCCGTTCCACAATCGTCACCCATGTTACCGAAAGCCATCATTTGAACGTTAACCGCAGTACCCCAGCTGTAGGGGATATCGTGGTCCATTCTGTAAACGTTTGCTCTGGGGTTGTCCCATGAACGGAATACCGCACGGATTGCACCGAACAATTGTTCCTTGGGGTCGGACGGGAAGTCCTTGCCAAGTTTTGCTTTATATTCGCCTTTGAATTGGTTTGCAAGTTCTTTCAAATCATCTGCAGTAAGGTCAACGTCGAAAACAACGCCTTTTTTAGCCTTCATTGCATCGATTAGTTCTTCAAAGTATTTTTTGCCAACTTCCATAACGACGTCGGAATACATTTGAATAAATCTTCTATAGCAGTCCCAAGCCCATCTGGGATTGCCTGACTTAGAAGCAAGCACTTCAACAACTTCTTCGTTTAAGCCAAGGTTTAAGATAGTATCCATCATACCCGGCATTGAAGCCCTTGCACCCGAACGAACGGAAACTAAAAGAGGATTTTCTTTATCGCCGAATTTTTTGCCGGTGATGTTTTCAAGTTTTTCGATATTAGCCATAATTTCAGCCATAATATCGTCGCCAATTTTTTTACCGTCGTCATAATATCTAGTACATGCTTCGGTAGAAATTGTAAAACCTTGTGGAACTGGTAGACCGATTTTGGTCATTTCCGCAAGGTTAGCACCCTTACCACCTAAAAGCTCACGCATTGAAGCGTCGCCTTCGCTAAATAAGTAAACGTATCTCATAAAATCTCCTTAAAATATATTTTACGTCTTAGTATTATACACCATACGAACGTTTTTTTCAACAAAAATGCAAAAAGTTTGGCAAAAATTATACCAAATTTAGCAATTCCTTCAATGAATTAAGTTTTTCCTCGGTTTTATGGGTGATATAAAAATCCAAAAGTCTAAGCGCTCCCACACAATCTTCCTTGTTAAGTTTTTCCCCTTCAAACACACGTTTAAGATTTGAATAGGTAGAAAAGTTTATTTCCCTTGACTCGTCCGGGGCACACTCTAAGCAAAAAAATCCACCGTAAACGTAGTCGAAAAACAGCCTGCCACTCGGTTGACAGCCACACTTAAAACACCCCGAAAGGTCTAAAGCGTAGCCCGAAAGTTTTAGTGCTTTTATCAAAAAATTTACTAGGTCTGAATACGGGTAATCGCCGTACGCAATGCCTTTTAGGGCGGAAACCGTTTGAACGAATAATTCATTTGACACGATGCCTTCTATACAAAACTTTTTTACAAATTGCAAAACGGTTGAACCGGCGTAATACCTTCCAATATCTTCCCTTAAGCTATAAAAACTATCTATGAGCGATGCGCCCGTTACCGTACGATATTTACCCTTTTTGGCAAACAAAAATTCAGCAAAACAAAAAGGCTCGGCAGCAAATTTAAGCTTTGCGCCCGCCTTTTTAACACCCTTGATTTTTGCCGAAACTACCCCTTGCTCTAAAGTAAACACGTTAAGCAATCTGTCGCTTTCGCCAAGGCTTACTCCGCCTAAAACGATGCCGTTTAACTTTTCTTCCATCGTACACCTTGCAAAGAGTTATTTTTTGTTCTTGTCTTCAATACCGCTGAGTAAATTTCTGTACAGCATATAATAATTGACGTTGCCCGTCGTTTCAAAAAGACGCCAAGCAGAGTCAACGGGGTTTATCATAGACCCGTTTATATCCATATTTCTTTTACGCATATTCTCCCCCTTAAAACGAGTATGCGTATAAGATTAAATATTTATTCTATTATCCTTTTATGTGTGAGTTAATTTTCGCCGTAGCCGTGTTCTTTAAGCAAGAAAGCACTGTTGCGCCAATCTTCTTTAACCTTTACGTATGTGGTTAAAAACACTTTTTTGCCAAGGAACTTTTCCATTTCGCTACGGGCAAAAGAAGAAACTTCTTTTATTGCCTTGCCACCTTTACCTATCAAAATGGCTTTATGGTTGGGTTTTTCACAAATAATATCCAAATTAACGTCGCAAATCTTACCGTCACGGTGCTTAAACTCGTTTATAATTACGGCAACGCCGTGGGGTATTTCTTTATCAAACTTAACCAAAATCTTCTCACGCATAATTTCGGCAAGCATAAACTTCTCCGAACGGTCGGATATAATATCTTCTTCAAACAGTTTATCCCCTTCGGGAAGTTTGTTTACTATAACCTTTATTAGTTCTTTAATATTTCGACCCTTTCTTGCCGAAACGGGAACAATATCAATATCGTGGTCACTAAGTTGGTTAAGTTCCGAAACAAGCAAACTTTCAGGCATAATGTCAGTTTTAGTAAGTGCCAAAACAAGTGGTACTTTTTTGCTAGTAAACCTGTTAAGTATGCTTAAATCTTTTTCGCTTATGCCGTCGTGTGCGTCCAAAACGAAAAGTATTAAATCAACGTCTTGCTCCACGTCCTGAACGGTCTTTTGCATAACCGAGTTTAGCAAGTTGTCCGCCTTATAAAGACCGGGGGTGTCAACGAACGCTATTTGATAATCGCTTGTTGTAAGTACGCCAACTATTCTATCCCTTGTGGTTTGTGGCTTAGGCGACACGATTGCAACCTTTTCGCCAACCAACACGTTGACCAAAGTGCTTTTGCCTGCGTTTGCCCTGCCTATTACTGCAACGTATCCGCTTTTCATTGAACAATACCTAATTCCGCCAATGCGGTTTTTTCCTTTTCTCTCATTTGTTTTTTATCGTCGTCAGTCATATGGTCGTAACCGAATAGGTGCATTAAGCCGTGCACTATAAGATAGGTGCGCTCCCTTTGTTCGCTATGCCCGTACTCTTCGGCTTGCGCCTTAATTTTTTGATTACACAAAACTATTGAACCAAGCATAAGCCTGTCCCCGTCAACGTCGGTGGGGTGGTCTTTTTTACGCAAAACCTTGCCACGAATACCGTCCATAGTGGGATACGAAAGCACGTCGGTAACCTTATCTATACCACGTGTTTGATTGTTAAGCGCCTGCATTTCGGCTTGCTCCATAAAAATAAGTTCTGCTTTAAGGTTGTCCGTTTGATTAAGCGTTTTATAAACGGCAGATGCAATTTCTTTAAGATTAAGCCCACGCTTGTAACTTTCAATTTTTAGATTTGCCATACTTTTTAACTTGTTAACTTTTATCCGTTTCAAACCCCTCTAAGGTAACCTTGGGGTACTCGATTCTACTGTGGTAAACACCCGACAAGGTGTTGATTGCAGTGTATATTATAATGTTAAGTTCTTTTAAGGTTATATCACACTCTTCAAACTGACCCATCTTCATCCTATCGTTAACTATGGCACGAACGACCTTTGCCACGTTTTCAGCAGAGCGGTCTTGCAAGGTGCGGGTTGCCGCTTCGGCACTGTCGGCTATCATCATAATAGCCGCAATCTTGGTTTGGGGCTTAGGCCCTGCATAACAGAATTGATTGATGTCTACTTCGCCGTCGGTAAACTTTTTAGCCTTATCATAGAAGAACATCATAGGCGTAGTGCCGTGGTGTTGCAAGCATACGTCTGCGACTTTTTCAGAAATTCTATGCTTGATAAGTAGGTTGTAGCCGTCTTGTGCGTGTGAGCGAATTATGTTTGCTGAAAGTTCGGGTGTTAAATCATCGTGAAGATTAACGCCGTCGCCTTGGTTTTCCTTAAAAAATTCTGGTCTGCGAAGTTTACCTATATCGTGGTAATAAGCACACGTTCTTGCAAGCAAAGCGTCTTCACCGATAGCCGTTGCACACGCTTCGGCTATATTTGAAACGATTATAGCGTGGTTAAACGTGCCGGGCGCTTGCTCTATCATCTTCTTTATAAGTTTACTGTTGTGGTCGGTAAGCTCAGCAAACTTAAAGCAAGATACCTTTTTGAACACACCTTCAAATATTGGCAATAATATAACGAAAATTGCCACCGATAAAGGCCCTGAACAAGCCGAAGAAATCAAGTTTAGCCATACGTTTTCACTTGATTTGGTAAGCGCTATTAGCCCAACGCAAAGCATTGCGGGGATAGATATAATTAAACTTCTAAAAAGCAATTTGCTTCTTGAATAAACGTTGCTCATTAGATAGGTTGCAATAATACCCGAAGAGAAACTCATTAAGAAAAGGTAAAGCAAGGTTTCAGTAACCATACCGCTTCCCCTTGCACTGCTTAAATATTCGCTAAAAAGAAGTAGTACGAAAGAGAAAATTATATTAACGAAGGCTGACTTTCTGGTATCCGTTAAAAACAACGTTAATAGTGCAACCAACGCAATGGGTCGGCTATAAGTGCCTACGTATTTATCAAAAACGTAGCATACGGCAATGGAAATTTCCATTATTAAAAACAACATTTGAGAGTTTATCGGATTGTGCAAAAAATCCCTATCTTCAAACAGGAAGTAGACAGCCATAAATCCAACGGCAAGAATAAGCAAAACTACGAAAGAACCGAGTTCTTGCGGTTTTTTAATATACTCTAAAAAAGCGTTTACGCCGTTGCCGTCTATAATAATACCCAACACGAACATTAACGATAAAAGTATAACGTTAAGCACGTACACAAAAACGACCTTTGCGCCGTCTTTTTGTGTCCACGGTAATCTTTTTTCCGCTTTAATTTTTTCCATAAGTCCGTTTTCCCTCTAATTTTATCCTTATTATCCCGCAACCAACAGCGTTAAATAACTGAGCGTTACGGTATATTTAGTTTTTTCGCCCACGGGCGTTTTTGAAAGTATCGTCTGCGTAACGTTCTTTTCGCCAAGTTGAAGTTTGGCGTAAATTATAGCAACGTCTTCTGCGGTAGTGCTTTCACTAACGTATTCAAAAACAAAGTCGCTCTCTATCACCACGCTTGCAAGCACGCCTACCTTAATCTGCTCTTCGCCCGCTAAAACAACGCCGTCAACTATAACGTCGCCCGCCACAACCGAGTCGCCTTCGCCTAGTAGCGCCCTGCCACGATAAACTTTTAGTTGTTTTATTTTGCCTTCTATCGTACTGGTAAGTCGTTCCACGTCGCCGTCCATAACTTGTGGTGGGGTAACCGCTTTTTCCAACCGAATTTTTAGGCGATTGCCACGCCTACTACAAGACACGAAACTTAGCGACGGATTATCTGCCAATATGCCGTCTTGCAATGCGTTTAGGTCTATTTTAGAAAACCTTACGCCACTTTGGACGCCCTGCTCTAACAAATATTCTTGCACTGCAAACTTTTGCGCATACCCACTGCCTGAATAATCGACGGCAAAAAGCAGGTCGGAAGTGCTTACGACTAAAACTGCAAAAAGCAATGCGCCTATAAGCACGCCCACCCTTTTATACAACTGATAAAAGGGGGTAAACACACCGCCCACCCTAATTCGTTTAAGAGTGTAGCCACCGTTTAGGTTTACGGCTTGCCCGTCTGATATACTAAACTTTTTACTATTATACCATAATTTATTTATTATTGCAAAAAATTTTTTATTTTCTTTAATATTGACGCAAAAAGTAATTTGTTTATTGCCGTTTTTTCGCACGTTAAAAAGTGGTACGCCACGGCTTACCACTAAATTTACGAATCTATCAAGATTAAGACCGTTTAGTTGATACACGCTATAAAGCCCGCTTATACTCTTTCTAACGCCGTTATCTTTCCGCAAACCGCTAAATCTCCCCCACAATATTTTTTAAGATATAATTTTTCGCCCTTAACTATAAGTTCGCCCTTTTTAACGCTTAGGCTAATTTCCGCTTCCGAATAACTAAGTATGGCACGCACGCCTTCTATATACACGGCAGTATCGCCAAACATAAGCACCCTGCACCCCGTAAAAGCCGAAAGTTCTTCGCTAGAAAAGTTTTGAATAATACTATCGAAAAAGTTCATAAATTCACCTTTTAAAGTTTATGCCCTTATCCGTTCTAAAATACCCCCGATTTTTGCAAACGAAAAGCACGAGCCGTGGCTCGTGCTTAAATTAGTCGTTTAATCTTTAACTTTAACTATTTGTTTTTATAATAGTTAATCAAGCAACCCTTTAAGATAATTTGTTTTTCAGCCGAAGTTAATTCGTCCATTTTAAGGGTAATTTTGCGCTTAGTGTTACCGAACACGGTTGCTTCAAAGGTTGTAGCACCGCTCTCTAAACCAGCCTTAACGTTGGGTATATACACGTATTCGCCAACGGCAAAGTCGTTTTTATCGGCAAGAAGTGGCAACATGCCCCAGTTAATAAGATTGCTTCTGTAACGTTTGGTCGCATACTCTTTAGCAATGTTTGCAACACCACCTAAAACCCTTTGACAAGACGCCGCTTGCTCCCTTGCAGAGCCGTCGCCCGGTTTAATTGAACAAACCACGCTTCCGTATGTAGTGGCGTTTTCATCTAAGCCTAAATCTTGTGGAAAACCTTCGGTCTTAACAGCCTTTGCCCTACCAACGTATGCGGGGTCTTTTCTTGAAAGAGCAAACTCGGCAAGTTTTAAGGGATTAGAACGGTAAGAAGAAGTTTCACCCGACGGAATAAGTTCGTCAGTCGTGGTAACGGGGTCGTTAAGCACTGATACTACTTTTAGAAGCAAGTTGTCCTTTAGCTCTTCCATCTGTGGCCAATCGGCAATGTTCGGCCCGTAAACTAATTGCTTACTTGCATCGCCACCTTTTTGACCGTTAAACACACGTGACTGATAAATCTTGTTGTCGAAGCGATATTTTTTAACCTTATTAGAGTATTCCATATCCATAGCCGAAGTTATTGCACCACCGTTTTTAGCGGTTGCGGCAATACTTCTTGCGTCCATAAGCGCTACGGCGCAAAGTTGACCGTTTGCAGGCTTACTGCCTTCTCTACTTTCAAAGTTACGTGTGGTGTGGCGAATAGATAATCCGTTGTTTTGTGGAACGTCACCCGCACCGAAGCACGGACCGCAGAAAGCCGTTTTAAGCACTGCACCGTTTACCATAAGTTTAGAAGCATAGCCGTTTTCAACAAGCCCCTTATATACCGGTTGGCTTGACGGATAAACGTCTAAGGTAAAGTCGTTGTTGGCGATTTGTGCGTCGCCTAAAATGTTTGAAGCTTCGGCAATATTTTCATACATACCACCCGCACATCCGGCAATAACGCCTTGTTCTACGTACACTTTGCCGTCCTTAATCTTGTCGGTTAAAACAAACTTGCCTTTACCTTCGGGAAGTAGTTTGTTGCCCGCATCTTCGCACTCTTTTAAAAGTTCGTACGGGCGTGCCAAGAATTCACGAATAGTGTATGCGTTAGACGGGTGGAAAGGAAGGGCTATCATAGGCTCTACTTTTGACAAGTCTATAACGATACCCTTATCGTAATAAGCGCCTTCTTCGGGGCACATTTGTTTATACGCCTCAGGTCTGCCGTGTTCGGCAAGGTATTCTTGGGTCTTATTGTCTGTCATCCAAACGGAAGATAGACAGGTGGTTTCGGTAGTCATTACGTCAATGCCGTTTCTAAAATCCATAGAAAGCGTTTTGATGCCGTTGCCAACGAATTCCAAAATTTTGTTCTTAACGAAGCCGTTTTTAAAGGTTGCCTTAACGAGCGCCAAAGCAACGTCGTGTGGGCCAACACCCTTTCTTAATCTGCCTTTAAGGTTAACTGCAACCACTTCCGGCATGTCCACGTCGTAAGTCCTGTTAAGAAGTTGTTTAACGAGTTCCGGTCCGCCTTCGCCAACCGCCAAAGTGCCGAGAGCGCCGTAGCGAGTGTGTGAGTCAGAGCCTAAAATCATACTGCCACAATAAGCACGCATTTCACGCATATATTGGTGAATAACGGCAAGGTGTGGTGGAACGAACGCACCGCCGTATTTTTTAGCAGCCGACAAGCCGAATACGTGGTCGTCTTCGTTGATAGTGCCACCTACCGCACAAAGCGAGTTGTGGCAGTTTGTTAACGTATAAGGCAACGGGAATTTATCAAGTCCTGAAGCCTTTGCCGTTTGAATAATGCCAACGTAGGTTATATCGTGCGAAGTTATTTCGTCGAATTTAACGTTAAGTTTAGTGTCGTTTCCCGAAAGGTTGTGTTTCACAATGATTTTATACGCCATAGTTCCCTTTTTGTTTTGGGGAGCGTCTTTGCTTGCACGAACGAGTTTGCCGTTAACGTAAATTACGCCTTTGTTAATAAGCTTAACCATAGTTTTCTCCAATAATTTGTAGTATATAGTAGATTATACAATAACCTTCTAATTTTTGCAAGCAAATAATTAAAGGCAATGTGCCAAAAAAAGTTGTTTTTCGCCCTTGATTTTAGCACGATTTTGTAATACAATGTGTTTAGGAAGGGTTTTAGGAAAATTATGAAAAAATTTAGATTTAAATATTCCGTATCCGTGTGGCTCTTAATGGTTGCCATAATAGCCTTATCTGGTGCAGGGCTCGTTTGGAACGTGCTTAGCACGATAGAATACGCCGCTCTTTTTCCTATAAAAGCGGTTGCTTCGGGGCTATCCGCCCTACTTTGCGGTGTGCTTTTGGCTTTTGCTATAAGCGTTGCTACTTACGGCAAATACTACGTTAAGGGCGAAAACCTTTGCGTTAAGTTTGGGTTTATAACCGTTAAAACCCCCGTGCAGAGCATATACCAGTTTACCCACTTTAAAAAAAGTGATAAGTTAATTATGTATTTTGAAGACGGCAAATATACGGTTATAGTAATCGCCCCAGAACAGTATGCCGACTTTATCTTAACCGTGCGTGCTATTAACCCACGCATACTGTATAATAGCAAAATTGACGGCGAAGACACGCCCGACTAAAAGGCGTTGTAAAAACTTTTTTGCACACGCTTAAAAAGTCAATATTTTAAAATTTTAACCTTACAGAACAAAAAGTTTGATAATAACGTAAGATATTATTGACAACGTTTCCGTTAAGGTGTAAACTAATGATATAAAAACGTAATAAATCCGGTAGGTGAGGCTACCATAGGGATACGGACTGCTGCCGTGACGTAGTGGAGACACTATTAGCAGGTTAACAGACCACGTCGAAAACAAGGCGTGATTTAATGCAGTTTCATCGCCCTACGGTGCTAAAGCCAGAATGGTTAACGAAAGGCTTTTTGCCTTTGCTTTTATCATAATTTCCCCACCGGATACGGCGGGGCTTTTTTATTGCCCGTCGGGGAGAACGCATATGAACGAAGAATTGATTGCTATTTTTGAAAGTTTACTTCAAAGCTACCAACAAAGAAGATTTGCCGACCTTAGAATGACGCTTCTTGATATGGAACCGGCAGATATTGCGCTATTTATGGAAAACGAGCTTGACGATACCGATAAGCTTAAATTTTTCCGCATGCTTCCTAAAGAGCAAGCTTCAGACGTTTTTATTGAAATTGATACAGACACCCAAGAACAACTCATAAAAGCATTTACCGATAAGGAACTTAAAGCCGTTATAGACGATATGTTCTTAGACGATACGGTTGACGTTATTGAAGAAATGCCTGCCAACGTGGTTAAGAGAATACTTAAAAACTCTGACCCCGAAAACCGTAAACAAATAAACAGCCTTTTAGAGTACCCTGACGACTCGGTCGGCTCTATTATGACCACCGAATACGTTTCTTTTTCGGCAAGTTTCACAGTCGAGGAAGCGTTTGAAAAAATTAGGCGTATAGGCTTAAATAAAGAAACTATTTATACCTGCTACGTTACCGATAGAAAAAAACACCTTATAGGCGTCGTTACCGTAAAAGACCTTTTGCTTGCTAAAAAGGAAGACGTTATTGAGAATATAATGGACACCGCAGTTATCACGGTTGAAACCAACGAAGATAAGGAGCAAGCGGTGTTAAAGTTCAGTAAATACGGCTTTATCGCACTGCCTGTAGTCGATAAAGAAGGCTGTTTGGTTGGTATAGTTACCGTCGACGACGCAGTTGACGTTATGCAAGAAGAAGCCACCGAAGATATTCAAAAGATGGCGGCTATTACCCCTAACGAAAAGCCATACCTTAAACAGTCGGCGTTTAGCATTTGGAAGGCAAGAGTGCCTTGGCTTATAATACTTATGCTTTCTGCCACCTTTACGAGTTTGGTGCTTTCGGGTTACGAGTCACAACTTAAACCCGTGCTATACGCTTTCGTGCCAATGCTTATGGGCACGGCGGGTAACGCCGGCGGTCAAGCGTCGGTTACCGTTATACGTGCCTTAGCCTTAGAAGAAGTTACCTTTAAGGACTTTTTTAGAGTCGTTTGGAAGGAACTTGTGGCGTCCGTGCTTCTTGGCTTAACGGTGGCAATAGTATGCTTCGGCAAGTTAATGCTAATTGATAGAATCTACGACCCAAGCATCACTTGGGATATTGCAGGTATAATTTCAGTAGTATGTTTTATTTGCGTAGTTTTAAGTAAAGGCGTTGGCTGTATGCTACCTATGCTTGCTAAAAAGGTCAAACTAGACCCAGCCGTTATGGCAAGCCCACTAATGACGACTATCGTAGACGTATTAACCTTAATCATCTACTGCTCAATCTCAATAGCGATTTTGGGGTAGAATTATAAAACTATATAACTTTTGAACTAAAAAACACGGCGAACTGCTCGCCGTGTTTTTATTCACCACTATTTTTCTATTATCTTTTATTTTACAAGTATTTTGCAAGCTTTATTACTCCGTCAGAACATACTACTTCGATTTCATAATATTCGCCCCACAAAGAACTTTTCTTTTCGATTTTATTCCAATCGTCAATAGTACCTTCGTATTCTATCGTCGCTAATTTTTTACAACCATAAAACGCTCTTAATTCAAGTTTTATTACACTTTTTGGAATAACTACTTTTTCTAAATTTAGGCAACCCTTAAATGCATCCTGACCAATATATTCAACGTTTTTACCTATTACTATTCGGTTTAGATTTACGCAAGATGCAAAGGCTCTATTTTCGATTTTGGTAACTCTATCTGCGATAACGAAAACTCCATCTTTTTTCCCTATAACGTACTTATAAAGCGTCTTTCCATCTTTGGAAAACAAATTCCCATCAATTGACGTGTAATATTGGTTGTTTTCATCTACCAATATCTGCGTTAAATTTTTACAGTTGTCAAAAGACGTACTTCTAATAACGCTAACACTTTTTGGTATAAAAATTTGCGTTAAACCGTCGCAACCTTCAAAGGCAGAATAACCAATACTTTGTACAGTTTCGGGTATAGTTATTTTAGTTAACCTATCATATCCTACGAAAGCGTAGTCTGAAATCCTAGTCGCCGTCGTTAGCGTCACTTGGGTTACCAACTCGTTATCTACGTAAAAGTTTTCAGCATTATTTAGAATGTGTGGGCCGGATGAATAAGAATAAACCATTTGAGCCCATTGATCTATCGTCCCCAAATAATAAACGTTAATCAACTTTTCACAACCGTAAAACACAATGTGGCCGAACTGTTCAATACCGCAACCTATAGTCAAATCGGTTAAGCTCTTACAATTATTAAACGCTTCGCTACCAACGTCGGTAACTCCGTTGCCAATTACCACGTTTTTTAGGCTTTTGCAATTCGTAAAAGCGTTATCTCCTATACTCGTTATACTATCTGGAATAAATAATTCGGTTAAGCTAGTGCAATTTGCGAAAGCACTTTCGCCAATCGTGGCTTTGCTGTTTTCTATTGACAAACTGCTGAGTTTAGCACAATTTTTAAAAGACAAGTTTCCTATGGTGGTAACCCCGCTACCTATTATAACTTCGCCCAAATTAGTACAATTAAAAAAGGCATAGTTTTCAATAGTTTCAACGTTGTCAGGTATATAGATTTTGGTTAAACTTTCACAATTAGTAAACGCACTGCTTCCTATGTGTTTTATTTTGTTTGGAAAATCTATTTCTTTTAAGCTACTACACTCACTAAACGTACTGCCACCAATAGTTTCAAGATTGCCACCTAAAGTTACGGCGTTCAAATTTTTACAACCATTAAAAACTGAGTGTCCCATACTTAAAACGTTGTCACCGATAGTTACCTTCAAAAGCTTCTCATATTTTCTGAACGCCATTGATGAAATATGTGGGACGTTTAAGTTTGCTTCGGTTAGCAATTGATTATCTATATAAAAATTCTCGGCATAACATAATGGATTTGAATACTCAGAATTACCAAAAACTATCTGCGCCCATTGGTCTACAGTGCCCGTATAGCACACGTCCTTTAGATTAACACAATCATAAAATGCCAAACTGCCGATATACTTAACGTTCTCACCTATGGTAATTTTAGTTAATTTTTTATACTCCTGAAACGCCAAGTCAGATATTTTAAAAGATTGTGTAATGCTTACTTGCGACACTATCTCGTTATTAACGTAAAAGTTTTCAGCATGGCTTATGGGGTTAGAATCACATGTACCAAAATCTATTTCAACCCACTGCTCTATAGTTCCAGCGTAATACACGCTTATTAAATTGTCTAATGAGCGAAAAGAATAAGAGCCCGTTTGCTCCACGCCCTTCCCCATAAAAATATTTTCTAAGTTGTTACAGAATTCGAACGCATAATTACCTATACTTACTATGCTATCAGGTATAACTAAATTAGTAATCGGATAAGAACTAAACGCTCTATCTCCTATACCAACCACAGGCAATCCTTCATACTCTGAAGGGATAACTAAGTTTGTAAAACCAGGAATTCCTTCACCGCCAGTTACAACGTATCCCGTTCCGTCTTGATTTAATTCGTAAGATAGTCCTTCAGTCGTTTTTTGTAGTGGGCTAAAAAAGTCGTAGTACCGCCAACAATGTTTGCAACGTGCCTTACCGTCAGCGTTTGGACTTCCCCCACTACAATCTTCCACTAATATATGCATATTGTAATTACACAATCTCGTATGAGTTCCATCGTTGTTGGGCTGATAAACGTCGCTCCAACTATGCATGCGTTCCGAGCCCCACTCAAAGGTTTTATCTCCCTTTTTCCCACAAGCACAACTATAATAATATTTTTCTGCCTCTGTGCAAGTCGCATCGCTTGCCCTATATTCATCTTCAATTCTTTGCTCGACAAAAAAACATTCGTGCCTTTGACAAGAAGATAAAACAAACGCAAACGTGAAAATTGCGATTAACATAAGCAAAATTAACGTAAACTTTCTTTTCATAATTTAAGCCTCCTAAATAAGTCGCTGACGATAGATGGCCATTATCACTGATAGTTGCACCATCATCACTATTATTATAGCGGTACAAAATTCAACAGTCAATAAGGTATCCTTAAAGTATCTTTTCAAAATGACACTTATACTTGCTAAACCCTAATTTCACCTTATGCGAACATCTTTTTATTTTGACCGCCTTTTATATAATCATTAAACAAAAAATCGGAAGAAAAATGCTTCCGATTTTAATTTTTGTTTAATGATAATTATTTATATCCAAGTAAGATTTAGGGTTGTACTAACACAATGCTTTCAGTGCCCTTTTCTACCTTAGCAGAAGAATACGTAATGCTTACGTAGGCAGCATTTTCAGGAACGGTGAACTGATAATCTTTTTTAGAAATGTTGTCAGTACTGATGGGGTTTCCTTCAGCATCTAAGAACCATATACGATTAGCCCCCAAAGAGTAGTATGTTTGGTTTGCCTGTACAGGTACCATAGTGTAGCAGAAATACCCTACTTTGTTAGCCTGAACTAAAGTTTCGTAAGTGGTAGAAGATAAAACCAAGCCGTCGTAATATTCGCCTTGTGAAAGAAGCGCATCGGTACTCTTGTTTTGGGCTTTAAGTGTGAACTCTTTCCAATTTGAAAGATACACGCCAAATTCGTTTTTATATGCAACACGCACGTCTAAAGAAGTTAACTTAGAGTAATCAAAAGTAATTTGTGCAGTACCAACTTTGCCCACGATATTGCAGTATATAATTTGATAAACACCAACCTGTACGTATAATGGCGTACCACTGGTTGCATCAAATTCAACGGTTAACGTACCTATAGCAACTCTTTCATCGTTGGTTGGAGCAAACGACGCATCGATAACGCTAACTGAAGATTTTACTACTTGTGCGTAAACAGATCCACTTTTCGTGCCATCGTTCTTTTCAAGATACATCTCCAATAACCCAGCCACACTGCAGTCGAATTCGAATTGATTTTTACCATTAAGCGTAATGGTGTTCACTATCACGCCGTCACGCTTGATAACCGCCTTGTGATAGCCACTCTCTAAAACGTCTACCACACCTTTTGTTTTGGTGCTTAACTTATAATTGTGGCGGTCGCCATTACGTGGCATCAATGCGTAAGAACCTTGAATAGATACCGTTTCAGGCGCGGGTACGTCGGCAAGGTAATCGTATCTACAAAGTCTATATTCTGCAAAATGTTCATAGAACTCTTCTGGGTTCCAAAGTTTACGGCGAACAAGTGGATAAACAGCCTCAGATATTTCTATAAAAGCAACCTTGCCATCGTCATCGTAAAGAATATTAGTGCAAATGGTGGTGTGTTTATCCACGTTTATTACCACATCGCCAAGACAAATTTGGTCTACAGTGTATTTGCCTTGCATTGCAATGGTAGCCATACCTGGGATATTTGCCACGTTTTCAGTGTTAAACGAACCAGGAACGTTAAGGGCGTACTGCGCAAACTTAGAGCAAACCGTACCATAATAGGTAGCCGCCTTTTTGTTGGTGCTTTGCAAGTTTTCGGTATAAATTAATGAGTTTTTATTTTTCAACGCCGTAAGATACGTAGTAAGGCTAACGTTTAAGCCCACGTAAAAGTCATTAGCAGTTACGCCAGAATAAGGAATTCCTTTATAGGTAACACCTTCCTTAAAGTATATAACCTTGCCACTACCCTCAAGTCCGGGCATATCAGCAAGCGGCGTCCATTCTACGTCGGTTAAAAGGTAAGCACGGTCAATCATGTTTTGCACACCTTGGTTTTCAATTACCGCATGCGTGTATGCTTCGGAAGCATGGAAACCACATTCCGAACATATGCCGTTCACATACGTATGCGCAAACCCTTCGCCACACACGTCACACTTGTGGTCGTTATCCGTATCAGAACATTGCGTTAGTTCTTCGCCACAGATATCGCAATCGTGGTCACTATCATTGTCAGCACAAGGGGTAAGCGTTTCGCCACACACGTTGCACTTGTGGTCGTTGTCCGTATCAGTGCATTGCGTTAGTTCTTCGCCACAGATATCGCAATCATGGTCGCTATTATTATCGGCACAAGGGGTAAGCGTTGTGCCACACACGTCACACTTGTGGTCATTGTCCGTATCAGAACATTGCGAAAGAGTTGTGCCACAAACGTCACAAATATGATTATTATCCCCGTCAACGCAGACCGTACAGTTTGAAGAACCATTATCGCAAGACGCAAGCACAAATGCAGACACCACGCAAAGCATCATAACAAATATAATTTTTAGGATTTTTTTCATTAATATTCTCCTTACAGTTCTAATAGTGCAACGATTTGTATAAAGTAAAAGGCGTTTTTTGTGATTTGTTGTTCAACGCTTATTTTACAAATCAAACACACGTTGCACGTTTTTGTGTGAAACATACTTAAAAGTTTGTTAAAAAATACGCAAAAGCTCCTCGTTGACTTGCAATTTTTTAGCAAAAACAATTATTTGTCAAGGTTTTTCTTAAGGTTAGCTAGTTGAGCGTACAATTCTTCTGGAACTCTGGTAAGTTCGCCGTAGAATTGTTCGATGCCTTCTGCTTCCTTCTTCCAGTTTTCAACGTCAACGGTGAGAAGGTCTTTAATGGTGTCTAAAGTAACGTCTTCTAAACCGTCAATGTTAATATCTTCAGCCTTGGGAACGAAACCGATTGGGGTTTCAACAGCGTCAACCTTGTCTTCACAACGGTCGATAATCCAATCAAGAACACGCATGTTGTCGCCAAAGCCCGGCCAAATGAAGTTGCCGTTGTCGTCAGTTCTGAACCAGTTTACGTTGAAAATCTTGGGTTTGTTAGCAATCTTTTCACCCATTTCAATCCAGTGATTGAAATAGTCACCCATGTTGTAGCCAACGAAAGGTCTCATAGCCATTGGGTCACGACGAACTACGCCTACTGCACCGGTAGCCGCTGCGGTAGTTTCAGAAGCCATGATAGAGCCTACGAATACACCGTTGTTCCAATCTTTTGATTGATATACTAGCGGAGCGGTTTTAGCACGTCTGCCACCGAATACGATAGCGGTTAGTGGAACGCCGTTGGGTGCTTCGAATTGGTCGGAAATACAGGGGCAGTTGATAGCAGGTGCAGTGAAACGGCTGTTGGGGTGTGCGCCCTTAATTGCTTTGCCGTCAGCATCCTTCATATCGCCGTTCCAGGGGTTACCCTTCCAGTCGATAGCGTTCTTGGGTGGATTCTTATCTAAACCTTCCCACCAAACAGTGTTGTCGTCTAAGTTTTGAACAACGTTGGTGAAGATGGTGTTCTTCATAGTAGATTTTAATGCGTTGGGGTTAGATTTTAAGTTGGTGCCAGGTGCAACGCCAAAGAAACCGTTTTCGGGGTTAACAGCCCAAAGTCTGCCGTCTTCGCCTACTCTAATCCAAGCGATGTCGTCGCCTACGCATTCAATTTTATAACCCTTATCCAAATATGCTTTGGGGGGAATTAACATTGCAAGGTTGGTTTTACCACAAGCAGATGGGAAAGCAGCTGCAATATATTTCTTTTCACCCTTTGGATTGGTGATACCAAGAATAAGCATGTGTTCTGCCATCCAACCTTCGTTCTTGCCAAGGAAAGATGCAATACGTAATGCAAAGCACTTTTTACCAAGAAGAACGTTACCGCCGTAGTTAGAGTTGATAGACATAATAGCGTTTTCTTCGGGGAAGTGCATAATGTATCTCTTTTCTTCAGAGAGTTCAGCGTAAGAGTGTAAACCTTTAATAAAGTCGCCGTCACCCAAAGCGTCAACAACGGCTTTGCCGATTCTGGTCATGATAGCCATGTTAAGAACAACGTAAATAGAGTCGGTAAGTTCGATACCGATTTTTGAGAACTTGCTACCAACAGCACCCATTGAATAGGGGATTACGTACATAGTTCTGCCTTTCATAACGCCCTTGAAAAGGTCGTTCATAAGGTTCATTGCTTCGCCGGTTTCCATCCAGTTGTTGATAGGAGCAGAGTCTTCTTTTTTCTTTGAGCAAATAAAGGTTCTGCCTTCTACCCTTGCAACGTCGTTAACGGTGGTACGGTGAAGATAACAGCCAGGCAACTTTTCTTCGTTTAATTTGATTAAGATGTTTTCTTCAACAGCTTGCGCTCTTAAAGCTTCAAGTTGTTCTTCGCTACCGTCAATCCATACTACACGGTCAGGTTGACAGAGTTCTTGGGATTCAGCAATAAAATCCAACACTTTTTTGTTAGTAGTCATAATAATTCTCCTTAAGTATTTCGGCTTAGCCGATATTTTATTTTGTTTTTTATTGGTTAATTAGCAGATGAAAACGTTTTGCAATTTCCTATTACTTACATAAAAATCAACAAAATCTTTTCCTACCTCAGTTTGTATTGTATCACATAATTGGTCAAAAGTAAATTAAACTTTTAGACTTTTTACATTTAAATTTATATTTTTGCCAACTTTTTTGTCAAAAAAATCGTATTTTGAGCGTTTTGTGTATTTTTCGGCAAAAATCTATCATTTTATATATTTTACGCAGTCCTATACCATATATATTTATATAAATAGTTTACTAAAAGGTGAAAAATGAGTTACGAAAAAAAAGTTTTGGTGCTTCGCCAAATAGCAGACGGATATTCTTTAGGCGGAAAGCAAGTTAGTGGAATAGTTAGGGTCGAGTGCGAAAACGGCGTTTGCGATTTCTATTTGTCCTTGATTAATCTTTTAAGTGTTAACGACGGCAGTTACCACCTTTTTATTGCAGACACCAATAAAAAGATTTACACGTTTGACGTTGGAAAGCGCCCTACTTCAATAGCCAAAAAACTTTTGCCCTGCCCCGACCTATCAAAAGGACTTGCCGTAAGCCTTTGCTTCATACGTGACAATTTACCCTATCAAGTTTTAGGCGGTGCTTCGCCCGACTGCCCCGTAAATTTAGCCAAACTTAATAGCATTGTTGCCGACACGTGCCTATCTAGCTTTAAAGCCCAACAAAAAGAAGCCGTTCCTTGCGACCAGTCGTCAAATACTAGCAAACCGGTTGAAACCCCTTTGGATTGTGAGTTTAACCCCACCACCTACGACGACGAAGCGGTTGCCACCGAGAATTATTTTGACACCGACCAAAAAATTCAAAACAAACTAAACGCCATAAAGGAGTGGGATTTTGAAGATTGTAGCTATGAAGATGAACTGTTTGATAGCCCAAGCAAAGAAGAAACGTCAAAAAAACAAACATGCGGTTGCCAGCCTAAAAATGAAGCAAGTTTTTGCACAGGCGGAGAGTTTTCGCAGAAAACCCCCTACTACCTAACGGCAAAAAGCGAACTGCAAGAACTTTTTGATAAATTTCCACCCGAAAACTGCCTTAAAGGCATATTCCCCGATAGTCGTTGGGTGAAAATAAATTACGCTCAAAATAAATATTACTTAGTGGGCGTTATTAAGGAAAACCAAACCGAAAAATATATATGCTACGGCGTGCCTGCAAGGTATAGTCAAACCCCGCCCAAAGAACTTGCAGGGTTTTGTTCTTTTATACCGCTATCGGTTTACGATATGCACGGCGACGGGTTTTGGATGATTTTTCAAGACGCCGTTACGGGCAATTGCCTAACGCCAAACCAAGATTAAAACCACTCTTTAAATTAGAAAACCATTTAAAATAGTACGCCCCGTGGCAGTTGCCACGGGGCGTGTTGCTTTTGTCTTTTAGAACGCAAAATAAAAATTAGTAT
>JAZQKH010000009.1:0-5155 GCA_045542055.1 Christensenellaceae bacterium
ATTGTCTTCCTAAGACCGCTTGGCCTCCGACTTGTCAACAAAATGGTGGAAACATAAGCAACAAAGACCTTGCGCTACAAATTATGGCGCAACGTGGTATAGACCCAAACCAAATGATGTCAATGTTTGGGGATTTAGGCAAAAAGAGATAATAGATATTTTATGGAATGTTACACTTAATAATTTATTAATTAACATTCCTTTGCCTTTTTGCTTATTATTTATCAATTATTTATAATGTATATGTACGGATAAGTCGACTATTCCGTGGATATAAATAAATTTTATAGGAGTTTTTATTATGGAAAACAGCTTCGCAGAAGGGTATGCTGTAGGTGTAGACCGTAGTAATTCCAACAATAGCGGTTGGGGTTATGGTGGCGACTGGATTTGGGTTCTCGTATTACTTGCCTTGTTTGGCGGTTGGGGAAACGGAAACGGTGGCGGTTTCGGTGGTTATCGTGGTGGTATAGCCGAAAACTACGCTCTTGCTACTGACTTTGCAACAATTGAACGTAAACTTGATGGCGTAAACAACGGACTTTGTGATGGTTTTTACGCACAAAATACTAATATGCTTAATGGTTTTGCTAATGTTCAACAAACTCTTTGTCAAGGCTTTAGTGGTGTAAACGCAACTATTAATCAAGGCTTTGCAGGAGTAAATCAAGCACTTTGCTCATTAGGTTATCAAAACCAAGCAGGATTTAACGCTTTAAGTACGCAATTAGCAAGTTGCTGCTGCGATACGAGAGCGGCTATCGCTGACGTAAAATATGCAAATGAACGCAATACTTGCGATATTATAAGAGCAGGTCAAGATAACACCAGAGCAATTTTAGATTACTTGTCAAACGAAAAGATTTCTTCTTTACAAGCTGAAAACGCAGGTCTTAAAGCGCAAATTAGCAACGATAGACAAAGCGCATACATTATTTCAGCGCTTGAGCCTAAATGCCCTCAACCCGCTTATGTTGTTCAGCCCCCTCAACAAGTAACGTTCCCTACTAACTGTTGTGGTAATATAGCTTATGCAAATTATGGCTATAACAATTGTTGTGGTTGTGGATGCAACTAATAGTAATATTATTGAGGAAAATTAATAATATTATTCCTACATTAAGTAGTTGAGAAATTTAATTCGTAAGGGTGGTGGGGGTTTACTTGCCACCCTTACTTGATATTAGGAGATAAAATTATGTCTAATTGTATTAATAACCAATGTAAACTTTGCCGTAATCTTGTTATAAGTACGGCAGTTACTGTTGTTACTGTTGATGGAACAGACACGCTTGTAATAGATATACCATCAGGTTTTTATGCAAATTGTCGTAAAGTATGTCTTGTAATAGCGCAAGCAATTCCGGCGGCGGCAACAATTTATATGCCTGTTGCCATTTCGATAGGTGGAGATACTACTACGGTATACCCTATTGTAGATTCGTGTTGTGCTCAAATTACGGCTTGTGCAATTCGCACACGTAGAAAATATCCTTTAAGAATTAGTACTACGGCAACTTCTGCTATATTTAAATCTCTTGGTGGGCTTTCGTGTTGCCCTACAACCGTATTAGAAACTATTCCTGCTCCTGTTGCAGCAGCAACTCCCGCTGTTGCGTCGGAACAAACTCCCGCCTTTTCACCTTTAGAAATGGCTACACCTATCACTACTACAAAAACTACAACTCGTAGTAAAAAAGTAGTAGAAACTACTCAACCTATAGGAGAATAATGATATGAATAGATATGCAAGAAGTATGATTATGAATCGTCAATCTGAAATGGGCAATATGGACTATGCTCGTCGTGGACGTGGCGCTCCCTATGGGAATAGAAACGCTGCTGGAAATCGTGGTGGAAGAAGAGATAGAGCTTACGATGGTCGTGATTATGGCGATTATGGCGATTATGGCGACTATGCTTATGATAGTAGACGTGGGCGCTCTGATAGAAGAGATAGGGATTACGATAATCGTGGTTATGATAGAGGCGAAGATATGTACCCTCGTTATAATGAAAGGGATGGTCGTGATTATGGCGATTATGAAGATAGCGAATACTCTGAAAGAGATGGACGTAGGGGCGTAAAAGGCACAGGTCGTTATGGTATTGGCGGTAGCCGTTATTATGGTAGAAGAGATAGAGGCTCTATGCCGTTTCAAGTAGAAGGTGAAATCCAATACGATGAAGAAGATTACGACTATGAAGATTCTGACTATGGACATATGGAAAAAATGCGTTTAACTAAACGTGATATGCAAATGTGGAAGAAGCATATGGAAAATGCAGACGGTACGAAAGGTGAGCATTTTGAAATGCAACAAATTATGGCTGCCGCTGAAAAGTTAGGTATTCGTTTTAAAGAATATGACGAAAAAGAACTTTGCATTGCAACCAATATGCTATATTCTGATTATTGCGAAGCGTTAAAGGCATTAGTTCCTAAAGACAAAGAAGATATTATTTATGTTAAAATGGCAAAAGCCTTTTTAGAAGATGAAGATGCTCCTGAAGGCTCTGAAAAGTTATATCTTTACTTTAAGTGTATTGTAGAACAAGCATAAAGAATACGCCACTATGCTTTTACACATAGTGGCGTACCCTTGAAACAAAAAATTGTGGAATTGTGTGAGCTAAATGAGTAGATTTGTTTATTATAATGTTAATCCCGATAAAGAAGAAACGGAAGATTGCGTTACAAGAGCAATAAAACTCGCTACGGGGTTAGAATATGACACAATAAGAGCAATGCTTGAATTATCAGCAGAGCATTATGAGTGTGAAGAACTTTGTGTTTGTTGTTATCAATATCTGTTAAACGAAATATTTAAGTTTCCAATGAAATTATGCTCAAACTTTGAAACGGTAGACGAAGTTATTGATATGTACCCAAACAATATTTTACTTATCCGAATTGAAGGACATTTGCTTTGTGCAATTGATTCGGTTATTTACGATTTGTGGGATAGTTATGATAAAATTGCAACTTGCTACTGGATTTGTGGATAGGTTTTATAGCCTATCCTTTTTTATTTAATTTTTAGTTTTTATTAATTCTCTAAAGTCTTTGCATTTAAAATTTGTATCAAACTTCTTCCATTTATGCCCAATAGTACACACGATTTCATACTTATATTTTTTTGAAAAAGTTGGCATTAACATACGTTGCTTGTGTATACATTTATAACATATACTTTTGTCTGTTCTTTTTTTTGTTTTTGCCGCACGTTTTGATTTCTTTTGTTGACAATTTTTAATATATTTATTTATTCTTTGTTTTTGTTGAAAAAGTTTTTTTGTTAATTCTTCGTGAATTGCTTTATGACAATCTTCACATACTATTAGTAAATCATTAGGGTGTTCATCTCCTAAATTATTATATGTTTTATGATGTACGTGTGCAGGAATATTTGTTAAATTTTGTCCACACACTTCACATACTTTTCCACGGCTTTTCAATATTTCTGTTCGTTTAATACGCCATTGTTCTGATTTAATATAATAATTGTATGCTTCTTTAGTGCAATCATTATAATTAAAATTAACTTTATTTGCAACTTTTGAGTCTACAAATATATTACAATAAGGACATACATATCCCCATTCTTGTGTAATGATATTTTTAATTAATTTAGTGCTATAAAACTTATTGCAATTATTACATTTTATCATTTTTTACCTTTATAATATATTCCTTTTCTTTAAGAAATACCCACAAGAAAGTAGAATTGTCCTAATAATAATTAGAACAATCTACTCTTAAAAAATTCCTTCCCTTTGAAGTTTCACCCTTTCAAGCCCTGCAGTAGATACAGCTTTACCTGTTGCGTCTAATCTTACACTTCTTCCCATAAGATTGTCTTAACGCATTGTCCTTTTTAAGAAGCATCCAACCCGAATTAGTTTTTGGAGTGGGTACTATTCGTTCAATCCCACCTAACGAAAATTAGTATGCAGGAAGTACTAAATTCCCGAGCACTTTTCATTCAGAAGCTTGCCATTGCTATAACATAATTAATGATGGTATGTTAGCCAACAAGTTTAAAGACTTTGACATATTTGGTCTTTTTATTCGCAATAAAAAAAGGTAAAGAATAAAATTTTGAAAATCTCCCACAAAACCAAAATTATTGTTATTCTTTACCTTCAATATAACACTATAAGTGATTATATTTTATTAAATTTTTAATTTTATGGAAGATTTTTCTCCCACATAATACACTAAAAAAATTATAAAGTCAAGCGATTAATAATAAATTTTTAAAGTTTTTTATTATTCATACATTTTTTCGTTTCTTGATAGTTCAACTCTATAATCACATTCAGGACAAAACACAACGACCATATTTACAATAGCATTTTTTCGTATTTCTTGTGGTATCATTGTTCCACCAAGATTTGTTTTAATATATTTTTTATCTTTTTCTGTATATCCAAATTCGCAATTACACTTTGGACAAGATACCGTTTTGTAATTATCACCGTGTTTTATTATATCCATTATATATTTTCCTTCCCAAAGTTGAAATATCAAATTGTATACGATAACTTTGTGTCATTGCACGAGCATTGTCGTAAGTACAAACTTCTACACTATCCATATCTAAAGAGTTTAAAATTTCAAAAGGAATTTTTAGTTTTTTAAAAAACTCTAACAATGAATTTATTTCTAATTTTAATTGTTTATTTTCTTCAATTAGCCTATTATATTCATTAAGAGATAAATCAACTCTATCTTTGGTTTTCAATTCTTCTTCTTTTAGCTTATTTTGTTGTAAAAGAAGGTCATTTGCTTCTTTCAAATGTTTTTCTTTTTGTTGTTCTATGTAATTGCGTTGATTTATTAAAGCATATTTAATTTTCATTATTATGCACCTCATTATCTTTTTCCATATTATATCGTTCTGCAATGTCTACAAAGTTATTTAAAATCTCGCTATTTGGTATATGCCATTTAGGACAAGTCAATATAACTTTTTGCGTTTTTTTAGAATAAGTAGCAATTCTATATCCTACATTTTCTATTGTTAAATATAAATCAAAAGAGCTTTTCTTGTCTAAACTTCTTTGAGAGAAATTATAATTATATTTCCCTTTGTTTATATATTCTTTTAATTTTTCTTGTGATATATAATAATTATCCATTTTATCTCCT
>JAZQKH010000010.1:0-87219 GCA_045542055.1 Christensenellaceae bacterium
AACTGCTACGTATATATGGATACTTTAACTCCATTTGTTCAATCTGCAAATGCTGCTACCGTAGTATCTAACACCATGTTCGTTAACAATAGCCCATACGCAAAATATAACGGCGTATTTGGTGTATATAACTATGATGAACAAAACATCTCATCTACCTACGGCACGATGGCGTCGTTTGAAAACGTAATAATCGTATCTAGTAGAGCAATCAACCACGGCTACAACAGTCAATCTAACTACAGTTTCGGTGCAATTCGTTTTGATGCTGGTAAGGTAGACGGTGTTGAAGTAACCGGCTTAAGCAACGTTGTATACGGCGTTAAATCAACCGTAGAAGCAACTAGAACTGTTGCAAACGCTTATACTTACGGCGTTCAAACTGGCGCTTCACGTTACACCAGCGCAGAAAAGATGGTAGAAATCTACAATTCAGATAACACCATTTACGATGCGTTTACTGGTAGCGTATGGTCAGTAGTTGAAGGCGTACTCACCTTTGGTGCATAAGCCAAACAAAACAAAATAAATGCCTTTAGGTATTACTAAAAAGGACTCGATTGTTCGAGTCCTTTTTGTGTTCGGGCATTCCTTAAATAATGATTAAGGTTTATGTCGATGTAAAAATTTAAAAATTATTGACAAAAGTAAGTGTGTGGGTGTATCATTAAAATAACTTTGTAAGTATAAGGAGAAAGAAATGAAAAATAAGCTTATTATAATGCTTTCATTAGTTTGCATAGTAGCATTTGGTCTTTTTGGGCTTTCTGCGTGCGGGGGTGCGGACGCTTGGGTAATTGTTAACACGGGCTTAAACGCAATGGGGGAAGAAATTATTGATTCTACCTATCGTCAAGAAGGCGAAGCGATGCCTGAAATCGAAACCCCTACCAAAGCGGGTTATAAGTTCGTTGGTTGGGATAAAGAGATTCCAGATGTCGTTCCTGCTGGTGAATTTACTATAACGGCTATTTGGGAGTTGGAAGACACGCCTGAAGAAGCGTTTAAGTTTAATAACGGCGAAATTACTGGCTTAAAATCTGAATACAACGACCTTTTGGGTATAAAAATCCCTGCTTCAATCGGTGGCGTTAAGGTAAATAAAATAGGTTTAAGAGCGTTTGAAAGTAAAGATTTTATTGACGTCGTTATAGCCGAAGGCGTAAAAGTTATCGACGAAAGCGCTTTTAGTCAAGCGGATATTTACAATTCTATAACTATGCCAAGCACTATTACCTCTATTGGACAAAACGCTTTTTATAGCTGTAAATTTAGTCAAATTGCCTTGCCTGAAAATTTAACCAGTATTGGTGCAGCGGCTTTTGAAAAGTGTTTTGACCTTACTTCTATAAACATACCTTCAAAGGTTATAATTATTGGCGACGGTGCGTTTAGAGGTTGTACTGCACTTACTGGCATTACCGTTGCGCAAGGCAATAGTATGTTTAAGGCTGTTGACGGCAACTTGTATAATATTACCGTAACCACTCTCGTTCAATACGCCATTGGTAAGACGGATACCCTTTATGAAGCGCCTAACACCTGCGGTGCTATTAGAAATTATGCGTTTAGTGGGAACAATCATCTTAAAAAGATTCATATTGGTGGGTTGTTAAACGCTGAAAGATGCGCCTTCGTAAACTGCTATGCTTTGGAAGAGTTTAACGTTCCTTTGTCAGACGTTTACCAAACGGATACCGACGGAGTTTTGTATAAAATAGTTGACAACTCTCGCTTGCAATTAGTTAAATGGCCACAAGCAAAACGTGGTCCCGTTACCGTAAAAAGCGGTGTTAAGGATATTTTAGATTACGCCTTCTTCGATTGTGACGACTTAGGCATAGTGAATCTACCCTCAACGTTAGAAAGTATCGGCGCACTTGCTTTTGCTGGTTGTGACAACTTGTCTGGCATAAATTACGACGGAACTATGGCGAACTTTGAAGGCATTACCAAAGGCGTTGCGTGGTATTCTGGCGGTTTGGCAACTTTCGTAGCTTGTAACGACGGCAACTACACTATTGTTGGTTAATAATTGGCGATAAATAAATTCAAAACTAAAAGGAAGCAAAAATTTGCTTCCTTTTTTAATATAATTTGCATTTGATTTGTTCTATTGTATTTACAAAACTTGAAAAAAAGTATATACTATATTCAAAGGTTTATTATAAGCATAGGAGTAATTTATGTCTAACGCTAAGTATAAAAGAGTAATTATTAAGCTTTCAGGCGAAGCCCTTGCAGGTAGCAAAGGCAACGGTATAGACGAGCAGATTTTGCAATCTGTCGTTGACGAGATTAAAGCCGTTTCAGAATTAGGCGTTGAAATTGGTATAATCGTTGGAGGTGGCAACTTCTGGCGTGGCAGACAGGGTAGAGAAATGGATAGAACTACTGCCGACCATATGGGTATGCTCGCAACTGTTATTAACGCACTTGCACTTCAAGACGCCTTGGAAAGAAAGGGTATGCCCACAAGGGTACAAACGGCACTTACTATCACAAGGGTTGCCGAGCCCTATATTTTAAGAAAGGCATTATCGCATTTGTCTAAGGGCAGAGTAGTTATTTTCGCTTGCGGAACGGGTAACCCGTATTTTACCACCGATACTACGGCGGCGCTCCGTGCGGCTGAAATTGGTGCTGACGTGTTGCTTCTTGCTAAAAACGTTGACGGTATTTACGACTCCGACCCCAAACAAAACCCCAACGCCAAGAAGCTTGACAAAATTAGTTATAAAGAATATATCGAAAATGGTCTTAAAGCAATGGACACCACTGCTATTACCATCTGTATGGAAAACAACATCCCCGTGCTTGCTTTCGGCTTATTTGAAAAAGACGCCCTTGTTAAAGCCGTTATGGGCGAAAATATCGGCACGGTAATAGGCTAATTAACGCCAAGCGTTTTAACGTATTAAAAGTTTAATAATTAAAGGAGATTATGTATGGCAATCGAAAACGAACAATTTGAAATGATTATGATGGAAACTATAGATAAGACCGATAAAACGGTTTCAGTTCTAAACAGTGAATATATTACCATTAGGGCTGGTAGGGCAAACCCACATATTTTAGATAAAATTTTGGTTGATTATTACGGTACGCCCACGCCCATTAACCAAGTGGGTAATATTTCAGTATCCGAAGGCAGATGTCTTGTTATTGCACCTTGGGACGCTTCTATGCTTAAGGTTATCGAAAAGCAAATTATGGTTGAAAACATCGGCATAACCCCCGCCAACGACGGCAAGGTTATTCGTTTAGTTTTCCCCGTGCTTACCGAAGAACGCAGAAAAGAACTCGTTAAGCAAGTTAAGAAGATGGCTGAAGACTCTAAGGTTGCCGTGCGTAACGTTCGCCGTGACGCTATGGACGCCTTAAAGAAAATGAAAAACAATAAAGAACTTTCTGAAGACGAACACGCTATCTGCGAAAAGGACGTTGATAAGGTTATTACCAGTGCTATCGAAAAGATAGAAAAACTAGTGGCTGATAAAGAAAAGGATATTTTATCTGTATAATGGATAACGTAAAAATTCCCGCACACGTTGGGATAATTATGGACGGCAACGGAAGATGGGCAACCTTAAGGGGCAAAGAGCGCTCCTATGGGCACAAGCATGGCTCTGACAACGTTGAAAGGGTGGTAAGTTACGCTTTCGATAGGGGCGTTAGGGCGGTTACCCTTTACGCTTTTTCAACTGAGAATTGGGCTAGACCCCAAAAAGAAGTTGACGAACTTATGCGCCTTTTAAAAGTCTTTTTTAAGAAGTTTATAAAAAAAATCGTTGAAAGCAAAATCAGACTTAAAGTCGTTGGTGACGTTTCGGTGCTAAAACCCGACCTTCAAAAAGTTATTGCTGACGGGGAAAGAAAAACTGCTTGTTTTGATAGCCATATTTTGAATATCGCTCTTAATTATGGTGGCCGTCAAGAAATAGTTTACGCCGTTAACAAGCTTATTGAACAAGGCAAACCCGTAACGGTTGAGGGTATTTCAAGCGAGCTTTACACCGCCCACTCGGGCGAACCCGATTTGATTATAAGAACGGGTGGAGAGAAAAGACTTTCTAACTTTTTAATGTATCAAGGCGCTTATAGCGAGCTTTATTTTAGTGACGTATTGTGGCCGGATTTTGACGGCGAAGAATTTGAAAAGGCACTTAGCGAATACGCCTTAAGAAATCGCAGGTTTGGTAAAGTATAAAGGTGTTAAATGAAAACGAGAATATTAAGTGGCACGGTTTTCGTGGCGATTATTACGGGATTCTTTTTGCTAAGGGAATTCGTTGACTTTAGACTATTTAATATTTTAATTTGGTTTTTCGCCGTGGGTGGGGCGTATGAAATTGCACGTGCCGTTGGCGGAAACACACACTTTGCACTAAGGACGGTCGCAACGCTAGCTGGCGGAATTTCGGTTCCGCTTTTTTGCGTGGTTGAACATTTCTTTACGGGCTACGGTGCTTTTGCAGTGATTGGCTTGTCGGCTATTGCTTTTTTATTAACCTTAGTTTTGCCTAATCACGGCACGGAATTCGGCTTAAAAATATTGCCCGCAATATATCCGCTTTTACCACTTGTATCAATGATGGTTATAAACTATTTGCCAAACGCTTTAGGTTTAGTTGCAATGCTTTTGACCTTCGTTATAGCGCCGTTTGCAGACACCTTCGCTTACTTTTTGGGTAGTTTAATAGGTGGAAAAAAGCTTTGTCCTAAACTAAGTCCTAAGAAGACGTGGGCGGGGGCTTTTGGTAGCGTTATAGGTGGCGTAGTAGGTGCGCTTGCCGTATATTTTATATTCGGCAAAGGCTTAAACTTAAACTACGGTGCGTTAATATTTGGCGGTCTTGGTTTTGTTGCTTCGATAGTTACTATTTTTGGCGACCTTTTTGCTAGCCTAATTAAAAGAAAGGTTGGAATTAAAGACTACGGTAACATAATGCCTGGTCACGGTGGCGTTATGGATAGAATAGACGGGATGTGTATAGCGTCCGTCGTAATTATGATTTTATTTTTAGTATTATAGAATTATGAAGAAGATTGCACTTATAGGTAGCACGGGGTCTATAGGCAGGCAAACGCTAAACGTTTGTAGGCGTCACCCCGACAAATTTAAAATAGTATCACTTGCGGGTGGGTACAACGGCAAACTTTTAGAAGAACAGGTTGCCGAATTTAATCCGCTCGTAGTAACTAGTGCTACTGAAATAATTCTGCCCGCAGACTGCAAAAGTAAATCTTCGGTTGGCAAAACCGCATACCTTGATGCTATTATTGAAGAAGCCGACGTAGTCGTGGTTGCTTTGGTTGGTTTTGAAGGTATACACGCCGTGCTTAAAGCCGTTCAAATGGGTAAAGACGTGGCACTTGCCAATAAAGAGAGTTTAGTGGTTGGTGGCGACTTGGTAATTAACGCCGTAAACAAGGCGGGTGTAAAACTTTTGCCCGTTGATAGTGAACACTCTGCTATTTGGCAAGCCTTGGGTCAAGATAGGGCAAAACCCTTTAAGCGTATAATACTTACTGCAAGTGGCGGTGCGTTTAGAGATTTAAGCGTTGATGAACTTGGTGCGGTTACCGCTTCGCAAGCCCTAAAGCATCCCAACTGGAATATGGGTGCAAAAATCACCGTTGACTGTGCGACTATGGTCAACAAAGCTTTTGAGGTTATTGAAGCTAAATGGCTTTTTAATACAAATTTCGACGATATTGACGTTATTATTCATAAAGAAAGTATCATACACTCTATGGTAGAGTACTTGGACGGCTCGGTTATTGCGCAAATGAGTTATCCGAGTATGGAAGTTCCTATCTCTTTGGCACTTGCATATCCCGACAGAGTTAGTACGGATATAAGAAGTTTAAATTTTGCCGAGTTTAAAAATCTAACCTTTTCATCGCCGGATAAGGTTAAATATCCTTGCCTTGATTTAGTTATAGGTGCAGGTATAAAGGGCGGGTGTTTGCCCGCAGTTGCTAACGGCGCAAATGAAGTTGCCGTAAGTTTATTCTTACAAGATAAGATTAAGTTTAACGATATTTATAAAAGTATAGCCCACGCATTAGACGGTTTTTCGGGTAGCAACCAAGTTACCTTTGAAAATCTTTGCCAAGCCGACCAGTTTGGCAGAAATGCTGTTTACGGGCTTTTTGGAGACTAATGGAATTTATTTTACTTGCTAATTTTGGTCAAATAATGGCGTACGTTGGCTACGTTTTGATTGCCATACTTATGCTACTTATTATGATTACCGTGCACGAGTTAGGGCATTACGTAACGGGCAAAATATTCGGTTTCGGCATAGAAGAATTTGCAATAGGCTTTGGACCAAAACTATTTTCAAAAACCAAACCGAGTGGAGAAAAGTTTTCAGTAAGGCTTTTTCCACTTGGTGGATTTTGTGCGTTTAAGGGGGAAGACAAGGATAGCGACGACCCCACCGCCTTTAATAATCGCAAGCCGTGGCAGCGCATAATAGTGCTTGTTGCGGGTGCGTTTATGAACTACGTGTTTGCCGTGCTTTTAATTGCAATAATGTTCGGCGTGTACGGTGTTAACGCTATGGTTACCTACAAGGTAGACGGCCCTACCACCGAATACACGCAAGAGTACAGTTTTGCCGAAATGGACGTTATCCTAAAGGCGGAGGGTAAAAACGTTTACATTGCAACCGACCTTATGGAAGCCATTGAAGGTAAAAACGCCGGCGATACGGCTACCTTCCAAATACTTCGTGACGGTAAAATTCAAACGTTAAACGTTAAACTTCGCATGGACACCCACTTTAATAATCTTGAAGATATGGCAAGGTTATATTCGGCACTCGGCATATCTTACGACATAGACTACACCACCAACGAAATGACTAACGGTGGTTTGTATGCAACGGGTGTGGAACTTGGATTTTTCCAAACTGTAGGGCGAAGTTTTGAATATTCCTTTAAGCTTGCCGGCACTATCTTTTCTGTGCTTGGTCAACTTCTTACCGGTAAAATAGGCATATCTTCTATGGGTGGGACGGTTACAACCATCGCAATCACGGCGGAAGCAATTTCGTTTGGGTTTAGAAATTTACTCAATATCGCTTGTTTTATAGGCGTAAACCTTGCCGTGTTCAATTTGCTTCCCGTACCGGCGTTGGACGGCTCAAGAGTTGTTTTTGCACTAATTGAGTGGATTCGCAGAAAACCACTTGATAGGCGGGTGGAAAATATTATACACACGGTCGGCTTCGTTCTTATATTGCTTTTTGCCGTGTTTATAGACCTGCAACAGTGCTTTTAGCGATTAAGGTAATGGTATAACTAATTTTAATTAAAAATATTAAAAATTTATATAAGAGATTTTAAAAATTATATAAAAAACTTTGCGAATTTTTGTGAAAAGTGTGATACAATATAAACGCAAGATAAATTGGAGGAAGCTTTTATGGCTATCAAAAATGAATATTTATTAGACCTTTTAAAAAGAACGGAAAAAAGAAATCCCGGTGAACCGGAATTTATACAAGCCGTTACCGAAGTTTTCACTTCGTTAGAACCCGTTATCGAACAACGCCCCGATTTAGTTGAAGCCGGCGTTTTAGAAAGAATCGTTGAACCTGAAAGGCAAATTATTTTCAGAGTTCCTTGGATTGACGACAACGGAAAACCCCACGTTAACCGTGGCTTTAGAGTTCAATTCAACTCTGCAATCGGACCTTACAAGGGTGGTATTAGACTTCACCCGTCAGTAAACCTTGGCATTATCAAGTTCTTGGGCTTTGAACAAACCTTTAAAAACAGCCTTACCACGTTGCCGATGGGTGGTGGCAAGGGCGGTTCTGACTTTGACCCCAAGGGTAAGTCGGATAACGAAATTATGAACTTCTGCCAAAGCTTTATAAACGAATTATACAGACACATTGGTGCTGATTGCGACGTTCCCGCTGGTGATATCGGCGTTGGTGCAAGAGAAGTTGGCTATATGTTCGGTCAATATAAAAGGCTTAGAAACGAGTGGGTTGGCGTGCTTACCGGCAAGGGTTTAACATACGGTGGTTCACTTGCAAGAAAGCAAGCAACAGGCTATGGCCTTTGCTACTTTACTAATGAAATGCTTAAGGCAAACGGATTAAGTTTTGAAGGCAAAACCGTTTTAGTTTCAGGCTCTGGTAACGTTGCTATTTACGCTTGTGAAAAGGCAACCACTTACGGCGCTAAGGTTGTGGCTATGTCTGATAGCAACGGCTATATTTACGACAAAGACGGCATTGACCTTGACGCTATTAAGCAAATTAAGGAAGTTGAAAGAAAGCGTATTAAAGAATATCTTTCTTATCGTCCTAATGCTGAATACCACGAAGGTTGCAAAGGCATCTGGACTATTCCTTGCGACATTGCACTTCCTTGTGCAACTCAAAACGAAATTGACGGCGAAAGCGCTGCTATCTTAGTTAAGAACGGTTGCAAAGTTGTTTCTGAAGGTGCAAATATGCCTTCAACCCCCGAAGCAATCGACACCTATCTTTCAAACGGTCTTTTATACGGACCTGCAAAAGCGGCAAACGCTGGTGGCGTAGCAACTTCTGGTTTGGAAATGAGCCAAAACAGTATTCGTATGTCTTGGTCGTTTGAAGAAGTTGATGAAAAATTACACGGCATTATGAAGTCTATCTTCAAGGCTTGTGACGACGCTTCTAAAACCTACGGTATGCCCGGCAACTATATGGCAGGCGCTAACATCGCTGGCTTTATAAAGGTTGCTGAGTCTATGAAGGCACAAGGCAACGTTTAATCAAAATATAACAGCCGAAGCAAATTGCTTCGGCTGTTTTTTGTTTTCAGTTAATCTATTTTAGGTGTAAAGTTTTCAAAAATAATATTGTCGCAAAAATCTTTAATTTTATCAAAATCTTGCTGTGACGTGACAGTCCACGCAAGCACGGGTAGTCTACGTTTTTTGTGTTTAGGAAGGGGCAGGGCGGTGTATTCATAACTTATAAAGTGTGGCTTAATCAAAAAATTTAGCGATAGATTCTTAACTATATATCTAACGTAAAATTTTTCACCCGAAGCGTTAGCCGTGCCTAAAATCCCACGGGTGAAGTGGGGTGCGAGTTTGCGAACTTTATTGATATACAATGGGTTAAACGACTGCACGGCAAACGCACCTTTGTATCCTTTTAGTTCATTTACCACCCTTTCAACGTAGTCTTTTGCGGGCTGGTCTTTAAGTTCTATCAAAAGTGGTACTTTGCCACCTACCGTTTCAAGCAGTTCGCTTAGCGTTGGTATTAAAGAAGCGCTTCCGTTTAATCTTAGACCTTTTATGGTGGCTAAATCGCACTCAAAAATCGGTTTATCTTTTCCGCACATACGTTTTAAGTTTTTATCGTGAAAGCATACTAAACTGCCGTCGGTAGTTTGATACACGTCAACCTCCACGGCGTAACCTAATTCCACTGCCCTTTGATATGCGGATATAGAGTTTTCTTGAACGCTACCACCCCACAAGCCACGATGGGCTATTGGAGTAGTCGTTAACCAATTAACGCTTCTATGCATTTTTCACCTTTATTAAATACTTGCAAAAATATTAATTATGTTATATACTTATTTGGTAAATTTTATATATATTTGATTATATACTTTAAGGATATTTATGTCAACAAACCAACAAAAAATTAGAAACTTCTGTATAGTAGCTCACATAGACCACGGCAAGTCTACTTTGGCTGACAGACTTATGGAAAAGACCGGTCAGGTTTCGCAAAGGGATATGGAAGAGCAACTTTTGGACTCTATGGACTTAGAGCGTGAAAGGGGTATTACTATAAAACTTACCCCCGTAAGAATGTTCTATAAGGCAAAGGACGGCAAGGAATATATCTTTAACCTTATAGATACGCCCGGGCACGTAGACTTTACGTATGAAGTTTCACGTTCTCTTAAAGCGTGCGAAGGTGCTATTTTAATAGTTGACGCAACACAAGGCGTTCAAGCGCAAACGCTTGCAAACGCATATCTTGCAATAGACAACGATTTAGAGATTATGCCCGTTATAAACAAGATGGACCTTGCTTCTGCACGCCCTGAAGAAGCTGTGGAAGAAATTGAAAACATTTTGGGCATTGAAGCGCAAAACGCACCCAGAATTTCGGCAAAGAACGGGCTTAATATTGAAGACGTTTTAGAGCAGGTGGTTACTAAAATACCCGCTCCTAACGGCGATGCAAATGCACCTTTAAAGGCGCTTATATTCGACAGTTATTACGATAACTTTAAGGGCGTAATTTGTTTTGTAAGGATTGTTGACGGCTCGGTTAAGGTGGGTACTAAAATTAAAACCTTTATGTCTGACAAAGAGTTCGTTGTTACCGAAGTGGGCGTGTTTGCACCAAAGATGTCGCCTAAAGACGATTTAAGTGCGGGCGAAGTTGGGTATATTGCGGCAAGCATAAAAAGTATTGAAGATACTGCCGTTGGTGATACAATTACCACGGTTGAAAACCCTGCAAAAGAGCCACTTTCAGGCTACAAGAAGGCACTACCCATGGTGTTTTCGGGCGTGTTCCCACTTGACGGCAGTAAGTTTAACGACCTCAAAGACGCTTTGCTTAAACTTAAATTAAACGATGCGGCACTTTCTATTGAGCCGGATAGTTCGGCTGCGCTTGGCTTTGGGTTTAGGTGTGGCTTTTTGGGGCTGTTGCATATGGACGTTATTCAAGAGCGTATTGAAAGGGAATTCGACATTGATATTATTACTACTGCACCTTCAGTATCGTATAAGGTTTACAAAACCGACGGGACTATGATGGTGGTGGAAAACCCAACTTACTTACCACCCACCACTGAAATTGATTATATGGAAGAACCCGTTATAAACGCAAACATATTTACACCGCCAGAGTTCGTTGGACCTATTATGGAACTTTGCCAATACAAGCGTGGCGTTTATAAGGACCTTATATATCTTGATAAAACTCGTGTGGAGATGAAATACGTTCTTCCACTTAACGAAATTATTTACGACTTTTTCGACAGTCTAAAGTCACGAACCAAGGGCTACGCTTCGTTTGACTACGATATAGCAGGTTATCAAAAGAGCGAATTGGTTAAACTTGATATGCTTCTAAACGGCGATATTTGTGATGCGCTTTCGGTAATAGTGCATAAAGACAAGGCCTACGAACGTGGCAGACAAATTGCTGAAAAACTTAAAGACGTTATTCCACGCCAAATGTTTGAAATTCCTATTCAGGCGGCGGTCGGTGGCAAGATAATCGCACGTGAAACGGTTAAGGCGTTTAGAAAAGACGTTCTTGCCAAGTGCTACGGCGGTGACGTAACCAGAAAGAAAAAACTTTTAGAAAAGCAAAAAGAAGGCAAAAAGAAAATGCGTTCTATCGGCACGGTTGAAATCCCGAGCGAAGCGTTTATTTCTATTCTTAAAACTGATAGTGATAAATAGTCATGCCAAACGGCAAAATTATTTATTAACTACGAAGGTAAAAATATGAGTGGTATATATATTCACGTTCCCTTTTGTAAGAGCAAATGCACCTATTGTGACTTTGCGTCATATCCAAAAGAAATAGGCAAAACGGAAAGTTATTTTGCTTGTCTTTACCGTGAGATTGAAGGGCGTGGCAGACAACTTAAAAACAAAATTTTTGATACCGTGTATATTGGTGGCGGAACGCCGTCGGTGGTAGACGCAAAATTTATTGCGGGTGCTATTAGGCAGGTTAAAAAGTTTTTTAATCTTTCGCCTAATCCAGAAATTACGATAGAGATTAATCCCGGCACTGTTGACAAGAAAAAAATTGACGAGTACAAAAGCGTTGGTATAAACAGGTTTTCTATCGGATTGCAAACGGGGTTTGACGACCAATTAAAACGCCTTAACAGAGTGCATACCGCCAAAGACTTTTTGCTTTGCATGAATCTTTTAAAAGGTGAAAACGTCAGTTGTGATATTTTACTTGGCTTAGCAAATCAAACTACCGAGCAATTAGATAAAACGGTAGAACTTGCGATTGCGGGCGGGGTAAAGCATATCTCGGCTTACGCACTTACCCCTGAAGTAGGCACTCCTATTTATACCGATTACCTTAACGGCGAACTGCCCAGTGACGACGAAGTTGCCGACCTTTACGACCATTTACGCAGTTTGCTTAAAGAAAAGGGCTTTAATAGGTATGAAGTTTCTAACTTTGCATTAGACGGCTATCAATCTAAACACAACCTTAACTATTGGGAGCGTGGCGAATACATCGGCTTAGGCGTTTCGGCTTCTTCGTTTATAGATGAAAGGCGTTTTACCAACACCTTTAAGATTGACGAGTATATAAACGCTATAATATACAACAAAAGCCCTGAGATTTCTTCTGACACCATTGACTTAGAAGACGCTAAGTTTGAGTATATTATGCTTCATTTAAGAACGAGTTACGGGTTTAGCAAGGCAGAATTCAATAAAACCTTTAACGCAGATTTTGATAAAGACTACGCTAACGTTCTTTCAGAAAAGGCTCGTTTTTTGGATTGCGACGGCGACAACGTTACGATTAAAGAACAATATTTATACGTCCAAAACGATATTATTTTGGCGTTTATGAAGTGATATGCAAAAGAAAATTAAACTTTTTAGCGAAGTAAATTACGTTTTAGCAATAATCGTTATGTCGTTTTCGGTGGCAATGCTTTCCGCCGCCGATTTTGGACTTTCTATGATTGTTGCACCCGCATACATACTAAGCCTTAAACTTGGTTTTATAACCTTTGGGCAAGCCGAATATATTATTCAGGGCGTGCTGTTTATAATATTCTGTATATGTATGAAAAGATTTAAAGGCGTCTATCTGGTGGCTTTCTTGTCTTGCTTAATATACGGTGCTTGCTTGGACTTGTGGCGCACGTTAATCCCTGCGTTTAACCCCGCAGTAACCATGCCCGGAAGTATGCAATTATGGGTTAGAATAGTTTACTTCGTTATTGGCGTTTTGCTTACGAGCTTTGCCGTTGCACTTTCGTTTAAAACGTATATTTATCCACAAGTTTACGACTATTTCGTGCAAGGACTTACCGAAAGATATAATATAAGGCTAACCAAGTTTAAACTTGTGTTTGATTACTCGTTTTTAGCGATTTCAGTTGCATTATCGTTGTTGTTTTTCGGCGAGTTTGTCGGTGTGAATTGGGGAACGTTAGTGATGGCGATAGTTAACGGTTTTATTATTGGTGGTATAAGCAGTTTTTACGATAAGCATTTTGAAACTAAGCCTATATTTAAAAAGTTTTCTAATTTATTCGGATACTAATTTAATAAAGATATCTTTTAGCCACGGCGTTGCCGTGGTTTTTTGTTTTAGTTGTATAGTTTCGGCAAAATATGTTGTATAACGATAAAACCACCAACGAAGTAACCAATAAAAAATGTTATCGTTTGGTAAATATGGTTGTGTACGTCGAATACGTGTTGATAGATAATTTTATAATAGATTATTTTTTGCTAAGTGGCACGTTTAGAATAACGGCAGTCCAAACAAGTAGGCTTAAACTATGTCTTTGCAGTTTGCTTGGCGCTGTTTTTGCACTTACATATCCGCTTTCGGCAAACTTTAAGGTGTTGCAGACGATAATTAAAATAGCTTTTGGTCTTTTGCTTGTGTTGCTATCGGGTAAATTTGCAACCGCCAAACAGTATTACGCATCGGTGTTGGTGTTCTTTTGTTTTACCTTTTTGCTTGGCGGTGCGATTTTCGGGTTAGGCTATATTACAGGGATTAACTTTACTTCGGAAGTTAGCGTTGCGCTTATTTTTATTCCCGCATTTGCCGTGTGTAAAGGCGTTGGCGTAGTGTTAAAGTTTATTTATAAGCGTAAAGACGTAATAAAAAACACCCTGCAAGTTGCATTAACTGTGGGTAACGTTACGTTAAAAGCGTTTGGGTTTGTTGATACGGGTAACCTTTTATATGACGGCGATAACCCGGTTATAGTTTGCTCTAAGAAGTTTGCAAAGCAGTTTTTTAAGTCGGGCAACAGATTGCCTAAAATAAAAACCTTGCAAGTTGCTACCGTTAACGGTATATGCCAAAAACCGTCAATAAAAATAGACCGCTTAGTGATATTTGACGAGCAAAAGCAGAATATATTTAATAACGTAACCATGTGTGTGACGGAAGTCGCCATGCCGTATGGTGAAATTATACTTCATCCAAAGTTCGTGGAGGTAAATTATGATAAGCAAGTTGTTTGAAAAGTTAAAAGCAATCTTAAAGAAATTTGATTTAAGCGAAAATCTTTTAAGATACGTAAACGGTGCAGAAGTCTTGCCCGTGCCCTTTACTGCCGAAGAAGAAGCTCAACTTATGGTAAGGCTTTCGCAAGGGGAAGAAGGCATAAAAGACAAACTTATAGAACACAATTTGCGTCTTGTCGTATACATTGCACGACGTTTTGAAAATACGGGCGTTGATTTAGACGATTTAATATCCGTCGGCACGATAGGTCTTATTAAGGCGGTTAATTCTTTTAATGCTGAAAAGAATATAAAACTTGCCACCTACGCTTCAAGGTGTATTGAAAACGAAATCTTAATGCATTTAAGACGCACTTCTAAACTTAAAAGCGAAGTGTCTTTCGACGAGCCGCTTAATACCGATAGCGAGGGGAACGAATTAGTGCTTTCCGACGTTATGGGTACTGACGGCGACGTGGTTTATAAAAAGATTGAAAGTGGCGTGGAAAGTGATTTGCTTTGCGAAGCCTTAAAACGATTGGGAGATAGAGAACGTGAGATTATGACCCTTCGTTACGGTTTGGGTGGTGGTGAAGAAAAAACCCAGCGTGAAGTTGCCGTGATGCTCGGAATATCGCAAAGTTACATATCACGATTAGAAAAAAAGATTATCGGTAGGTTAAAAAAAGAATTTTGCAAAATGGTATAAAGGTTTTTAAGGTTTTTTTAATGTAAGTGTGTTAATTTATAGTAAAAAGAGAAAACTTTTAATATTTGATTGATTTAATTTGTCAAATGCTTTATAATGTAATCAATCAGATAAAGGAGATTTAGAAATGTATTTATTTAATTTATTAGCTGAAACTGCTGGTGCGGGCGGTCAAGAAGGCAACAACATCGGAACTTTAATTATTTTTGGCGTTATGATTGTTGGTATTATCGGCTTGTTTATTTGGCAAACGGTTTCCGGCAGAAAAAAACAAAAAGAAGCACAAGAAATGGTTGACTCACTTAAAAAGGGTGACAAAGTTAAAACTATTGGCGGTATTTGTGGCTACGTAGTAGAAATTAACAACGATGAAAACACTTTCGTTTTAGAAACCGGTACGGACAGTCAAAAGTCTTACGTTAAGTTTGACAAGGGTGCTATTTACCAAACTGCACCTGCAGGCGGAGCTTCTTCGGCTAAAAAGGAAGAAAAGGCTGAAGCAAAAGAAGAAAAAGCCGAATAGTAAAAGGTAATAAAAACTAAAACCTTCGCATATCATTTTTATATGAATAGCGGAGGTTTTTTTATGCGTCAAAACTCTTTGGATGGTGGGTTTTTAAGCACCCTTTTGAAAAGCGTAATACTGTCGGTGCTTCTCACTTTGTCGGCTGTTTTAATCTTTTCCGCCGTGGTAAAGTCGGCGGGGCTTGATTCAAACGTTATTAAGTGGGTAAACCAGTTTATAAAGGTAGTGTCGGTTTTCGTCGGTTGTTTTTTTAGCGTGCACGGTAAGTTAGGGTTTGTAAAGGGCGGGCTTAGCGGAATACTGTATTCAGTCGTTGTCTTTACGATATTTGCTTTAATTGCGGGCGTAAGTCCGTTTGGGGCACAACTGATTATAGACTGCTTATTTACTTGTGCGATAGGTGCGATTTCAGGCGTAATTGCCGTAAACAGAAAGACGGTATAACGATTTTTATAAAAATTAAAGGGTTTGGTTTTAGACTGCGCTGTTTTAAGTCGTAAAACCAAGCCTTTTTTGTTTTTATTACCTTAAAAAAATGTAGATTTTTGCTTTGCTATTGACATATTGCATGCAGTAGAGTATAATTAATAAGATAAACTGCCGTGCAATTTACGTGGAGAAAGTCGATGGGTGATTTGGAGCATTTGAATATTCCTGCAAACCTAAACGGGTTGGATTATAAAGTCCTAACCCAAGTTGCAGAACAGATACGAACTCAAATTCTTGCCGTTACTAAAAAGAACGGCGGGCACTTGTCGTCAAATCTTGGCGTGGTTGAAACTACGGTTGCACTTCACAGCGTTTTTGATTTTGCTTTAGACAAATTGGTGTTTGACGTTGGGCATCAATGTTACGCCCACAAAATTTTATCTGGCAGAGCAAACGATTTTGAAACTCTACGCCAAAAAGACGGGATTTCGGGCTTTCCTGATATAGAAGAAAGTGTTTACGATAGTTTTACTACGGGGCATGCGGGCACTTCCATTTCGGCAAGTCTTGGCATGTGCGAAGCAAGGGACAAAATTGGGGACGATTACTACGTGGTGACCGTCGTGGGTGACGGCTCGCTCGTAAACGGGCTAAATTTGGAAGCGCTTACTGCCAATACGGTTAAACCTAAAAAACTTATCGTTATTCTAAACGATAACGGTATGTCCATTTCTAAAAACGGCAACGGGTTTTATAAACTTATTTCTAAAAGTACAACTAACAAGGGCTACGTTAAAGGCAAGTCTGCCGTTAAAAAGGTGTTTGGCAACAGTTTTATAAGCAAGTTCTTCCGCAAGGTTCGAAACCTCTTCAAAAGGTTGCTTAACCGAAACAATTATTTTGAAAACTTCGGCTTTAAATACGTTGGCGTTATTGACGGCAACGATATGAAAGAGATGACCAAAATATTAAAGCGTGTAAAATACGTTGCCAAAGATAAAGCCGTTTTATTGCACGTTAAGACTACAAAAGGCAAGGGCTTTGACGTCGCCGAAGAAAGTGCCGACCTTTACCACGGTGTTGGTAAGGGCTACAAAATAGCTTCGGGCAGTATGGGCACGGCGCTTGGCAATAAACTATGCAAAGTTATTGATGAAAACAAGCAAGTTGTTGCTATTACTGCGGGTATGAAGAACGGTACGGGGCTCTCTATCGTTGAAGAACGTCATCCAGACAACTTCTTTGACGTGGGCATTGCCGAAGAGTTTGCCGTAACATACGCTGCAGGTATGGCGTCTTGTGGGCTTAGACCAGTGGTTGCGGTGTATTCAACCTTTATGCAAAGGGCTTACGACCAAATTCTGCACGACGTCTGTATGCAAAACCTGCCCGTAATCTTTTGTTTAGACAGAGCGGGTTTAGTTGGTGAAGACGGCAAAACACACCAAGGCGTGTTTGATTTAAGTTATTTATCGCACTTACCAAACCTTACGGTGCTTACGCCTGTAAACGACGCCGACCTTGAACTTGCGTTAGATTATGCACTACAACTTAATTCACCCGTGGCGATTAGGTATGCAAAAGACGGTTGCAAATACGACTTTAACGCAAAGGCGTATGATAAAGAACTATGGCAAATGGTAAAAGACGGCTCAGACGTTACCGTGCTTGCAGTTGGCGGTAGGGCGTTAGACGTTGCAACGCAGTTTGCCAGCCAAAGCGATAAATCCGTTAAGGTAGTTGCCGTACGCACGGTTAAACCACTTGATGAAAATCTTTTAAAATCTATAAGCGGAAGGGTTATAACGGTGGAAGAAAACGTTTTAAGCGGTGGGTTTGGACAAGCCGTTAACTCGCTCTTAAAAGATAATAAGGACGTTCGTGTGATAAACTTGGGTGTGCCAGATAAATTTATAAAACACGGAAGCGTATCGTCTCAGTTGTCTGAGTGTGGGTTTACCGTAGAAAATATGTTGCTTTTAACGAAATAGGTTGGGGGATTTATGAAGAAAAGTTTAAAAATCACTTTGTTAATGTTTTTAGACCTCGCTGTAATTGCTATCGCTTGGATTGTGGCTTCTTTGCTTTTAGCCTACGATTTAAGGGAAGTAATAGTTAACAACTACTATTACTTTATAGGTACGGTTGTACTAACGCTTGCCCTTCACTTTGCTATGGGGCTTTACAAGCAGTTGTGGAAGTACGTCGGTATTAGAGAAGCCTTTAAGATTGTTATTTCTGCATTTGTTTTCTGTATTTGTGCCGTCGTAGTGACTATAGTTTCAAAACAGCTTGCGATTGAGTGGGCTATACTCGTAACGCTTATCTTCTTCTGCTTAATGGGCGTAATTAGGTTTATGTATAGAGTGTACGCTTTCTTGCTAGAGGAAAGGCACGTGCGAATCGTAGAAGCCAAAAAACACGAAAGGGTTTTAATAGTGGGCGCAGGCGATGCGGGGCAGTCTATAATTAAAGACATTAAAAACGCCGAGAAGTCGCTTATGGAAGCCGTTTGCGTTTTAGACGACGATGCAAACAAAATCGGTTGCTACACGAACGGTGTTGAAATCGTTGGCTGTATTGACGACGTGGTTGGCGTTTGCAAGGATTATGCGATAGATAAAATAATAATCGCCATACCTTCTGCAGATAAAAAGAAACTTAGGGCTATCGTGGAAAAGTGCAAACAAACCAAGTGTAAGGTTCTTACCCTTCCGGGAATTTACCAGCTTGCCGAAGGAACGGTTACCATTAAAGACGTCAAAGAAGTTAGCCCCTTAGAACTTCTTGGTAGAGAGCAAGTTAAGGTCAATCTTGACGAGATTATGAAGTATATTGAAGGCAAAACCGTTTTGGTTACGGGTGGCGGTGGTTCAATCGGCAGTGAACTTTGTAGGCAGATTGCAACCCACAACCCCAAACGCCTTATCATTTTAGATATCTATGAAAACAACGCTTACGCTATCGAACAGGAACTTTTAAGAAAAGTACCAAACATACAACTTCTTACCTTAATAGCAAGCGTTCGTGACGTCGGCAAGATAGACGACGTGTTCAAAAAATATAAGCCCAATATAGTTTTCCATGCGGCTGCGCATAAACACGTTCCCCTTATGGAAACTAGCCCGAACGAAGCCGTTAAAAACAACGTTTGCGGTACGTATAACGTGGCTGACGCTGCCGGTAGAAACGGCGTTGAAAAGTTTATTCTTATCAGTACGGACAAGGCCGTTAATCCTACCAATATTATGGGTGCGACTAAGCGTATTTGTGAAATGATTATTCAAACTATCAACAAACGCTACGAAAACACCGATTACGTTGCCGTAAGGTTTGGTAACGTTTTAGGCTCAAACGGGTCGGTTATTCCACTATTTAAAAAACAAATTGAAGAAGGTGGCCCAATACTCGTTACGCATAAAGACATTATACGCTACTTTATGACTATACCCGAAGCCGTTGCTCTCGTGCTTCAAGCGGGTGCTTACGCTAAGGGTGGAGAGATTTTCGTGCTTGATATGGGTGAGCCCGTAAAGATTTACGACTTAGCGCTAAATATGATAAAACTCAGTGGCTTAGAGCCGTTTAAGGATATCGATATCAAAATTACAGGTCTTCGTCCCGGCGAAAAACTTTACGAAGAAATGCTTATGGATGAAGAAGGTATGGGTAAAACCCAAAACGACTTGATATTCATCGGCAGACCCTTACAACTTGATGAGAAGACTTTGTTTGAAGATATTGCCAAATTAAAAAAGTCCGCTTACGAAGAAACGGACGAAATGAAGCAAATAGTTCACAGATTAGTTCCTACTTACAAGATAGACGAAAGGGCTTAAAAAGACAAACTAATTTAATCATTTAAAAAGCCAAAGGCAACGATGATTCGTTGCCTTTTGTGTTTGTTAAATCAGTTATTAACATTATTATCGTTGCCACTATCATTTGCGGTATTGTTGAAAATTCACTTGTGTCTATAAAGCCATGGCAAACAAACATTGTAAACGCTATGAACATAAACACGTTAAACGACGTATTGCACTCAATTAGTATTTTATAGCGAGCGTGGAAGTAATAAACGTACGCTAAAAATCCAAACATTCCCATGCAACCTATTACCGTAAAAAAGGTTGAGTGGAAGTTAAAGTTTCTAAGTGCAGTAGTTGTTTGAAGAATATGGTCGTTGTAATAGCCCATTCCACCGCCGAATAGGGGGTTTTCTAAAAAGACAGATAATGCATCACGATAAAGTTTAGAGCGACCGCTGTCGCTTTGGAAGGCTTTAAGTATCTTATCGATTATTTCTTGCATTTTTCCTGTGAGTGTTAGTGCTATGCAAGCTAAACAAACACATACGCCTATAGCACACAATAAAATAAAGAACATATTACGTTTGTGTTTGGATAGTTTTTTATATACTATGAAGACCATAAAGGGTAAGAACGTAACCGAAATGCCTAGCGAAGCATCACTCTTAGTCGAAAAAATTGTAAAGTAGAAAAGTAATATTATTACAGCCCAAATAGTGATGTTTTTGCTTTTAATAAATAAATAGCACGTTGCGGGTATTGATAATAATATTAAAGAACCAATTCCGTTTACGTTTGCCCAGCCGAGTTCTGCTATAGAAAAAAGGTTGTTTTGTAAATAGTAATAATTATAATAATAGAAAATAAATTCTAACGTGCAGACTAAGCCGAGTAGCATTAGTAATAGGCAAAGATATTTTTTGGAGTCAAAATTCTCAGGTGGACGCAGGTAATTGTTAAAGTATAGGTATATTAGAGTAAGTCCTGGACCTAACGGCAATATGTAAAGTAGCCCTTTAACGTAGTCGGATATATAAGGCGACATTAAACCACCTGCAAATAACGCCGTAGTTACCGCAAGCAATGGTAAAAACAATTTACCAAAACAAAACGGAATTGGCGGGAACTTAATGAAGTGTATGATAAGGCACACGACAAGTGGTATTAGCATTAAGTAAAAAAGCAGGCTACCCGTTACCGATAAATCCCTAAACATAGTGATAAAAAATATCAATAGCGGAAGAATTGGCGTAGCGTCACGTTGCCTTACTAAAAGTACGCTTGTTAGCGCTAAAAATATTGCGTAACAGCCCATTTGCATTTGCGTAACGAAAGAAAAAACGGCTAATAATGCTATTAGTGCCGGATATTTGAAGCTATAAAAAAACTTATCTAATGCAGTATTTAGGGCATTTTTATCGTCTAGCCCGAACAAAGCCACCAACTTTTTCATAAACACATTATACTACAAAATAGTGTGATTTACAAGCAAAAAAGAAAACCCCTTTTAAAATAGTGGTTTACAAACCTTTTTTGTTATGATATAATAAAAAGGTTAAAAGTGGGTTACTGTGCAAAAATCTGCGAAGGAAAGTAAAAATGCAAAAAAATTCGGCGTTAAAATGGGTGATAAATAGGTCTAAAGGGCAACTTGGCAAAATGGTTGCGCTTATTATTTGCAACGCCCTTTTTGCTATTTTAACAGTTGCTTTTGCCTTTGCCGTTAAAACGGTTATAGACGGTGCTGTAAGCAAAAACACTCAAACTATTATTTTTGGAAGTGTTTTTATAGCGTGCATAGTAGTTGCGCAGTTTGTTTTTCGCATAGTAATTAACGGCTTGTTAGAACGCATAAAGGCACGTCTTGAAATTGCTTATAAGTCTTATATGTTTTCCGAAATTTTTAAGAAAAAATATAGCAAGATAACTGCCTATCACAGTGGTGAACTTATCAATAGATTGACTAGCGACGTGCGAATAATAAGTGAAAGCATGGCGGAACTTTTGCCATCTATCGTTGGTTCGGTTACAAGGCTTATTTGTGCGGTGGTTGCGTTAGTCGTAATCGATTGGATATTTGCCGTTGCCTTTATCGTTGCGGGTGTATTGGTGTTTGTAGTAATGGGGTTGCTTCGTGGCAAATTAAAATTTTTCCACAAAAAGTCACAAGAAACTGACGGTAAGACCCGTTCTTTTATGCAAGAGAGTATTGAAAACTTACTCGTTGTTAAAGCGTCTGGGGCTAGCGCAAACGTTTTGTCTAAGGCTAGCGACTTGCAAGAAGAAAACTTTAAGATTAAAATGAAGCGTCGCAACTATTCGGTTTTAGGGCATTCGGCGTACAACTTTATATTCAGTGCGGGCTACGTGTTCGCACTCATATTAGGTGGGGTGCGTATTTTTAACGACGTGCTTGGTTACGGCGACTTGTCGGCAATACTTCAACTTGTTAATAGCGTTCAAGTGCCGTTTGCATCGCTATCAAATATTGCGCCTAGATACTTTGCTATGCTTGCTTCGGCAGAGCGTCTTATGGAAATTGAAAGTTTGCCCACCGACCAAGGAAAGGTTTGTGAAAACCCAAGTGAACTTTACGCCGATATGAAGGCTATTCGCTTTGAGAATTTAAGTTTTGCATACGATAGCGACGCTATTTTTAAGAACGCAACTTTTGCTTTTGAAAAAGGGCAGTCGGTTGCCTTAGCCGGTAAATCTGGTGCAGGCAAGTCCACGTTGTTTAAGATTCTTATGGGCATTTACGACGCTCAGGGTGAAGTATACGTTGATTGTGGAAGCAAAAAGGTTGCCGTAGGCGAATATACTCGTCCACTATTTTGTTACGTGCCACAAGGCAATATGCTCTTTTCCGGTACGTTAAAAGAAAACCTAACCTTTATGAATACAAACGCAACTAGTGAGCAAATTCAAACGGCGTTAGGCGTTGCTTGTGCCACTGATTTTATTAGCCAGTTAGAAAAGGGTTTGGATACGATAATAGGCGAAGGTGGTGCTGGGCTAAGCGAAGGGCAAGTGCAACGTTTGGCTATTGCAAGGGCGGTTTTAAGTAATGCGCCCATAATGCTTTTAGACGAAGCAACGAGTGCTTTAGATAGACCTACCGAACACGCCGTCATAGAAAATTTGTTAGCGTTAGATAATAGAACCGTGATAATGATATCACACAGAAAGGAAGCAGATAGTCTTTGTGGACGCACGCTAAACCTTTCAAACAAGACGTTAACGGACAAAAAATGATATAAAATTTGCTTAAAAAAGGGATTTTTAGTCCTTTTAGTGTAAAAGTGACTTGATTTTTATTGTTTTTGTGATACAATATAATGTGATAAAGAATAGGGAGATAAGGGGTTTTGACTATTCAAGAAATATGTGAGTCTTTTGATATAGGTGGCAAATACGTAAGTTGTTCGGAAGTTTCTACGGGCAACATCAACAGTACGTATCACGTCAACTATTTCAGGGACGGTATGGAAAAACATTACATCGTTCAACGTATTAACAAATACGTGTTCACTGAGCCCGAAAAGGTTATGGATAATATCGTTTGCGTTACCGATTACGTAAGGCAAAATATTATCAAAAAGGGCTTGTCTACAAAAAGATTCGTTTTAAGGGCTTTTTTAACCAAAGAAGGCCATAAACCTTATCTAATTGACGACCACGGCGACTATTGGCGTGTTTACAGGTATATTAGGAATTCTAGGACCTACGACCAAACCGACGACCTAAAAATAATTGAAAGAGTGGGGATTGCGTTCGGAAGATTCCAAGACTGTTTAGACGGGTTTGACGCAAGCAAACTTTTTATACCTATTAAAGACTTTCATAATACGCCTAAAAGATACGAAGCTTTAGAAGAAGCCGTTCGCAAGGACGATTATAACAGAAAAAGGCGTATGCTTAAAGAGATTGAGTTGTTGATGGAATACAAGCCTAAGGCGTGCAGATTGCAAAAGTATTTAGACGACGGCAAACTTCCGCTTAGGGTAACCCATAACGATACTAAGAGCAACAACGTAAGTTTTGATATAACAACTAACGAACCGATGGCAGTTTTGGACCTTGATACCGTTATGCCGGGCGCTTTGGCTTACGATTTTGGCGACGCCGTAAGGTTTATTGCCAACACGCTTGTGGAAGACAACCCTGACTACGAAAAGGTTGCCCTCGACCTAGACAAATACGAAGCGTTTACTAAGGGCTTTTTATCCGAACTATATCACTCGATAACGCCGTTAGAAGTTGAAACGCTCAATTTAGGCGTGTTTACAATGACGGTGGAACTTGCGGTTAGGTTTTTAACCGACTATTTGTGTGGGGATAAATATTTTAAGACTAAATATCCTGGACACAACATTGACAGAACTAGAAATCAACTTGCTCTTGCAAGGGATGTTCTTAGGAAGATGGATACTTTAGAAGCGATTATATCTAAATACGTTTAGATTTTACGTTAGATTTAATGGAGCGTTTTAATGGATAACGAACAAGTAAACCAAGAGTCGTTTTTACGAAACCTACTTGGCGAATTAATTGTTAATTTTAAAAGAAGCATAATTTTGATGATAGCAATTTTAATCGCTTCTTTAGGCGTAGGCTATACCTACGCTTCTTTGAGAGAGCCCGAATATATCGCAGAAGAACAGATTATATTCTCTATGGGCGACGGCACGTATATTCAGTCTGAAATTAACGCAATGTACGCGCACCACCCCACTGTTTTAGACTTCTGTGATAGTGGCGTTGTTATCGACCGTGCGAACTTTTACTATCAATACTATTTGCAACGAAAGTCCGATAGCGATTATACTTTAGATAAGTTTATTACCGATATTCAATTTACCGAATTTATGATTAGCAGTTGCGAAGAAGAACGTGAACTGTTAGTGCTTAAAAAGGAAAAGGAAGATTCGCTCGTCGGTCTTGACTACAATAGGTACGAAACTTTATACAAGGCTACCCAAAGTGAAATTGAGTATTTAAGGCAACAATCGGTTTTAATTGAAAAAATTAGGGATTTGTCTGAAGAGATTTATCTTTTAGACCCCGTTCAAGACAAGATTTTGATAGAAGAAAAAGCAGAACAGCGTCTTTATTATGAGAATAAGTTGGTGCAGGTTAGAAGGGGTGTTAACGCAGGTATTGGCGGAGCCACGTCAGACGTTACAACTTTAACTGAGACCATATCGTTCTATAAAGAGAATATGCCTTGGTACTACGTTGCCGATGAATACGAACATAAAGGCGAAGTTGCCGAAAACGGCATACACGCAGGCAGAATAGGTATGGTTAAATACGACGACGGCACGCAAGAATACGACGCCTTCGTTACGGGTATTACCTACCAAGACAGCACGCAAGAATCTGCAATAGAAAAGGTTAAGATATTAGTAGTTGCATACGATATTGAAACGCTTAACTTCTTCAGTGGTATGAACGCAAGAATACGTGACCTTGGAACGAACGCTTGTTCGGTAGATATAACTACTACCAAAATTATGGTTGTTTCGGCTATAATTGGCGTGGCTTTGGCGGTTGCCGTGGTTTACGTTAAAATGAGTTTAGATAAGACTGTAAAAAGCAAAAAAGAAGCGGAGAAAATTACGGGCGTATCAGTGCTTTCTTGCATTGCAAAGGGGGATGAAAACTTATGAGAAAAAAAAGAAAGAATATCCCCGATAAAGCCGTAGGTCAAAAGCAAACGTACTTATTGTTTTTATATAAAAAAGTCATCTATATTATTTTAGCAATAATTTTGGCAAGCCTATGTGGTTTTGCGTATGCTATTTTAACGCAAGAGCCAATTTATACAAAAACTTCAACCGTAATGCTCGTTACGGGTATTGATACTCAAACGGGTCAAACTTCCGGCTCAAACAACGTAACACTTTCGCAAATTCACTTGCCCAACGTTGTAAATATGCTCGGTAGTGAAGAGTTTATTGCGGGCTCAAACAACATATACCAAAAGGAACACTCGGGCGAAATCGTTACGTCTAAAATTTCTATTCGTTTCAGTGGCGAAGAAAGTTTGATATTTTCAATTTCGTATTCGGACGCTTCGTTTGAAGAAGCAGAAAACAAACTAAACGCTGTAATTGAGAACGCTCAGCTTAGACTCAAAGATTACCTTAAAGCGGATAACGTTCAACTAAAAGAAACGGGCAACGTTAAAATTCAAAGCGTAAGTTATAACTATTATAAATTTATTCTTTTGGGCTTTGTTGTAGGTGCGGCTATTGCGTTCGGCATACTTACTTTAATTTACTTCCTTGACAACACCGCTAAGGATAGGGAAGAAATTGAACTTTTAACGGGCGTAACGGTGCTTGCGTACGTTGAAAAGGTTGGCATGGGTAAACTTGGCGAGCAATTTATTAAAAACGAATCGCAAAAAAAATAACAAACTAAAATCCACGACGTCGTCGTGGATTTTTTGTTGTGTAAATTTTTGTATAGTTCGTTCTAACTTCTTACTATTATATTAAGTCAACTTCTTTTTCGTATTTATCGAAAAGGCTATATCTTTCGGGGTGGATAAGTGCCGTAAATAGCATTTCTCTTGCGTTTGGTATCTCTTTTGAAATCTCTTTTATCAAGTCTTTTATATACTCTCTACGTGTTTTGCCGTTTGCGGGGCAACAACTTTTAACAATCGGAAGGTCCTTTGCGTAAGATATAACGTCGGCTTCTTCAATCATAATCATCGGTCTAATTAGCGTTAGGTCCGTGCGGTCAAGATAACTTTTCGGCGCAAAGGTGGAAAGCCTGCCTTCGTATAGCATTGATAGTAATAGCGTGTCCGTTAAATCGTTGGCGTGATGCCCAAGGGCGATTTTATTAAAGCCTTTTTCTTTTACTAAGTTATAAAGCGCACCCTTGCGCATTTTAGAGCATAGCGCACACGGATTACTCTCTTTACGAACGTCAAATACTATTTGCCCAATTTCCGTTTGTTGCACGTAGTAAGGTATACCGTAGCCGTCGCAAAGTTCTTTAATGGGCGTGTAGTCCATTTGCCGACCACTAAAGTTTAGGTCAACCGTTATGGCGATAAGTTCAAATCGTTCGGGTGAAAAACGTTGGTACTCGGCAAGCAGTTTTAGTAGCGTAACAGAATCTTTGCCACCTGAAACGCCCACGGCAATTTTGTCGCCATCCTTAATCATTTTATATTTCGTTATGCCCTTGCGAAGCTTTGAAAGCATTTGTTCCCTTGTCATAAAACACCTTTTTAACTAAATGGGTTGATTTTTTTTGCTATTTACATTATACTTATTTTAGCGTTAAAAATAAAGTGATTTGGTAAAACTTATGGTTGAATTTATTCAAGGCTTAATAAAAAACGACCTTTTGGCAACCGTCGTTATGTCGTTTATACCACTTATAGAACTTAAAGGCGGTATAGTTTTTGCAACGGGGGCGGGGATTAGTGTGTTTGAAGCATTTGGCTTAGCATATCTTGGCTCTACGGCGGTGTTCTTTCCTATATTCTTTTTGCTTATTCCAATTTTAAATTTGCTAAAAAGAATTAGGTTTTTTAACAAGTTTGCGATTAAGGTAGAAAACTACTTTAACGATAAGGCTCGTCAAACACTTGAAGAACGTGAAAGAAAGCAAAAGGGCAAACCCCGTAGTGAAAACTTTATTAAACAGCTTGGCGTGTTTATTTTTATAGCAATACCCTTGCCAATGACAGGTATTTGGACGGGTACGGCAATAGCCGTGTTTTTAGGTTTAAAATTTAAAGAAGCCGTGTTGCCCGCTGTTATTGGCAACGCAGTGGCAGGGCTTTTAATATGCGCTTTATCGGCATTTTGCGTGTGGGTAGGCATTAGTTTAGATTTGGTTTTATACGTGTTGTTTGCACTTGCATTGATTTTGCTGGTGGTGTTTATTGTTAAAGTTGCTCTAAAAAAGTCTGACGATGTGTCAGAGTAATTTAAGGTGTTTATGGGCTTTTTCTCTTGGCTATTTAGAACTAAAAAACCAAAGCAAATAAAACTTGGCTTGGCGCTCGGCTCGGGTGGGGCAAAAGGTTTTGCTGAACTCGGTGCGCTTAAAGCGTTTGAAGAAAACGATATTCGTTTTGACGTTGTTGCAGGCACTAGTATTGGCAGTATAATCGGTGCTTTTTACGCCAACGGGTACTCGTCAGTCGACGTGTTGGAACTACTTCGCCAAGTTGAAGTTAAAGAAATTACCAACGCATTTATGATGAATATGGATACGTGCGGGTTGTTCGGTGCAATAGATAAGGCGCTTGGTAGTTTTAAGATAGAAGAACTTAAAAAACCTTTCTTTGCAGTTGCAACCCACGTGGAAAGTGGCACGGAAAAGGTATTTGATAGTGGCAGTGTGGCTACGGCGCTTTGCGCATCGTGTAGTATGCCACCCTTCTTTAAGCCAGTGATTATCGATGGCGAGCGCTATATTGACGGCGCTTTTTGTAATTCTATTCCCGCAGACCTTGTTAAAAATGCAGGCGCTGACTACGTTGTAGGCATTGACCTTTCAACTACTAGTAAACCTAGTATAATTCAAAAGTTTATACCGACCTTCAAATCTAAGGTTGAAAACCCAAGGGAAAAGGGCTACAAGTATAGCGACGTAATGCTTCACCCCGACTTAAACGAATACAGTGCAACGTCGTTTAATGCGTGGCATAAGATGTATGACGTTGGGTATATGACGGCGATAGAAAAAATTCCGCAAATAAAAAATGAATTGCAAAAATTAAAGGGCGAATAACCCACGATATGATGAGTTTTTACAAAAGATTTAATCACGTATGTGTTGCTACGCTTTTGATTGCGTTTATGCTTTTAAGTGGGTGTAGTGATATTCCAGACAAAGCCAAAACACCCTATTTTGAAAATGGGCTTGTGGTTACTTTTGTAGACGTTGGGCACGGCGACTGCACTTTTATTAGGCTACCCGACGGTAAAAATATGCTGATTGACGTCGGCGTGCAATCTGAAGGCGTTTATGCAAACGTGCAAGCCGTACTAAAAGCCTATTCGGTCGACACGATAGATTATTTGGTACTAACCCATCCAGACTCCGACCATATCGGCAACGGACAAGCAGTTGTTGAAGACTATAATATTAAAAGAGCATTTTTGCCCGACTTAAAGAGCAAAGAGTTGTACGCTAATTTTCACGCTATAAAAGACTCGCTTTTACAAGCGGGTGCAGTCGTAAACTTTTCTAAGCCGTTCTTAAAAATAGAAGGCAGTGATTATTTTATAGGCTTTTTATCGCCCGTAGGCAGTTTGCGAATAGACGGCTATTACGGAGATTTTAATATTACTTTAAATCCAACGGCTTCGCAAGAGAATAATCTTTCGCCAATAATTTATTTAGAATATAGGGGTGTTAGGTTTTTGTTTACGGGCGATGCTGATAGCAGTCAAGAAGCCCTTGTTTTAAGGCATTACAACCTTGATGAATACAAATGGGCAATGCCTGACGTCGACCTATCCAACGTTGACGTTCTTAAAGTGGCTCATCACGGCAGCAGTGATAGTTCTTCTGAAGACTTTCTACGATTATTATCCCCAAAAATAGCAGTTATTTCGGTTGGTGGTAACAACGCTTACGCTTTGCCAAGCACGGAAACTATAAATAGGTTAAGGTCTGTTTGTGCCGATTGCGATATTTTGCGTACAGATATTCACGGCAACGTCACCGTGCACGTAACAGATTACGGCAAGTATAACGTTTACAATAACTAAAATACAAACAAATAAGCGAGAACCAGTTATGGTTCTCGCTTTTATTAAAACACTCTGACTAAATAGCGTCGGTGAGTGAAGCTTATAATTACTCAGATTTTAGTACGGTTATACTTGCACCCGTTAAGCTTATAGAGTCTGCCGAAGTGTTATAAAGTGATAGCGTGCTTGCACCCGCAACGTTTACTAGAATAGCCTTACTGCCTGTAAAAGTTAAGCCGTTATCAGTAGAAAAATTGATAACTTCGCCCGCCAAAGGCGCACCGTTAAGATATAAAGAAACTTGGGCGTCGGTTATTGTAGCTTCGGTGGCAGTGCCGTTAACGAAGTATTGAACTAAATAAGTGCCTGCTTCGGGCAAAACTACTTCGTTACCCGCAACGCTCATTGTGGAAGCCGTTGTGGAAGCAAGTTCTGCGATAGGAATAATTGCACCGGAAGCGACCGTTGTAAGGGTGTTGTTGCCGGCATAAATCATATCGGCAGTACCCGACGGACCAGCAGGGCCTTGTGGACCGGTAGCACCCGTAGCACCCGTTGCACCCGTAGCACCGGTAGGGCCAATAGGACCTTGCGGACCTACTTCGCCTTGCGGACCGACAGGACCAACAGGACCTTGCGGACCAACAGCACCGGTTGCACCCGTAGCACCGGTAGCACCAACAGGGCCTTGTGGGCCGACAGGACCGACAGGACCTTGCGGACCAATAGCACCGGTTGCACCCGTTGCACCCGTAGGACCGATAGGACCAACGGGACCTTGTGGACCGATAGGACCACGTGCGCCCGTAGCACCCGTAGGGCCGATAGGACCTCTTATAATTCTTACGTTATTGTTGCAGTTGTTACCGTTGTTGCAACCACCGTTGCAACCAAATAAACAGCACATAAAAAAAATCCTCCTTTGTGTCGTCAGTTTATAATATGACGAAAGGAAGATTTTTTGTTAATAAAAAAGTACACAATTATATTTTACGGCAAATCTATTTCAGTTACGCCGTCTTGAATATCGTAGCACATCTCGTCGTGACTGTTAGAGCCTACCCCAAACGCCTTTTCGGCAGAGAGTTTTAAATACCTACCAGAGCCTTGCGCAAGCAAATTATTGTTGCTATCGTAAAGGAAGCCTTCGGCAGAAAACCAACTCTTAGAGTTGTGGGTGATATACGCTTTTGCTTTCAGTGGTACGCCGTAAGGCACGGGCTTTCTAAAGGTTATGCTCATTGTGGTTGTAACCCCGTAAGTTTGGGGCTCGTTTATCCAAAGAGCCCTGCCCATAAGTTCGTCAAGTAGAGCAGAAATCATACCGCCGTGCGTTCTTTCGGGGTAACTTTGATGCTCCAATTTAAACTCGAAAAGGCTGGCAACCACGTCGCCCTCCATATTATAAAACCCTGCCTTTACGCCGTTTGGGTTTTCCATACCACATATTATACAACTTTTACTGTTTAACTGTCTTTTAATAACCTTCATAGCCACTCCTTAAGCAAATTTTAACACACAATAAGTATTTTTGCAAACAAATACTTGACATAGTAGTCTTGCTGTGATAATATGTAGTAAAAGTAATAAAATTACTATTTTTCTTACCTAAAGGAGATTTTATGTTACAAGATAAGAATAAATATTTGTTCGGTGTATGCAAGGTAAACGATAAGGGGCAAATAGTAATCCCCAAAAGTGCTAGGGAAGTTTTTAACATACAACCTGGTGACGCTTTGCTTCTATTTGGTGATAAAACTAAGGGCGGCATGGCACTTGTTAAGACGGACGTTTTTAACGACGTTGCTTCAGGCGTTTTAGGGGGAGATAACTAATGTATGACACTATAATAGAAATTACTGACCTTTGTAAAGCCTACGGCGAAGTAAAGGCTGTTGACGGTCTTAGTTTTAAGGTTAAGCGTGGCGAACTTTTCGCCTTTCTTGGCGTGAACGGTGCTGGTAAGTCTACTACCATCTCGATTATAAGCGGAACGTTGCAAAAGGACAGTGGCAGAGTAATTATAGACGGTTATGATTTAGACTTGTATAGCGACAAAATAAAGGCGCAAGTGGGCGTAGTGTTTCAAAATTCGCTATTGGATAAACAACTTACGGTAAAAGATAATATTCAAAATCGTGCTTCCCTTTACGGCATATTTGGAAGCCAATTTGAAGAACGATATTTAGAACTTTGCAAGATGTTCGACCTAAGTGAAATTAGCAATAGAGCGTTAAATAAGTTATCTGGCGGACAGCGTAGGCGTGTTGATATTGCAAGGGCGCTCGTTCACAAGCCTAAAATACTAATTATGGACGAGCCTACTACGGGGTTAGACCCGCAAACTAGAAAGAGTCTTTGGCAAACTATCGACAACTTGCGTAAAACAACTGAACTGACCGTGTTTTTAACCACACACTATATGGAAGAAGCCGTTGACGCCGACTACGTGGTTATTTTGGATAGGGGAGTAATGGTTGCAAACGGCACGCCTATACAACTTAAAAACGCTTACACGGGCGATTTTGTTACCCTTTATAACGTTACCGAAAAGCAGGTGGCTACGCTTGGCGTTAACTACCAAAAAATAAACGGTGCTTATAGGATATGTCTATCCGATACTGCGGAGGCAAAAGGCCTAATTTTAAGCCACCCCGAAGTGTTTAATGATTTTGAAATCGTTAAAGGCAAGATGGACGACGTGTTTTTAGCCGTTACGGGCAGAAGTTTGGGGGAAGAATAATATGAAAGAATTAAAGGCTTTAATAAAAAGAAACTCTAAACTATTTTTTAAGGATAAGGGGCTATTTTTTACTTCGTTAATCACCCCAATGATACTTTTAGTACTATACGCTACCTTTCTTGCTAATATTTACCGTGATAGTTTTTTGCAAGGTTTAGGACCAGCGTCATCGCTTGTTTCCGACAAACTTATAGACGGCTTGGTCGGTGGGCAGTTGTTCGCCTCACTGCTTGCAGTAAGTTGCATTACCGTGTCATTTTGTTCTAATATGCTTATGGTACAAGATAAGGCTAACGGCACGCTTTCCGACCTTCTTATTACGCCTGTTAAAAGGTCGACCTTAGCGATAAGTTACTACGTATCAACTACTATATCAACTTTACTTATTTGCTATTCGGCTTGCTTAGTGAGTTTTATCTACCTTGCAATAGTAGGCTGGTTTATGAGTGTTTTAGACGTTATATTGGTGCTAATAGACGTGTTTATTTTGGTGTCCTTTGGAACGGCGCTTTCTTCGGTTATAAACTTTTTCTTGTCGTCGCAAGGTCAAATATCGGCGGTAGGCTCTATCGTAAGTTCCGTTTATGGCTTTATATGTGGGGCTTATATGCCAATATCTTCTTTCGGCAAAGGCTTGCAGACGGCTCTTTCCTTTTTGCCTGGAACGTACGGCACGGGGCTTATTAAAAATCACGCCCTAAACGGTGCTATAAACGAACTGTCTGATTTAGGCGTGCCAAACGATGCTATTAAAGGCCTTAAAGACGCCATAGACTGCAACCTATACTTTTTTGATAACGGCGTTAAGCCTTGGGTAATGCTTTTAATAATGATAGTGTCTATCGCTATTCTTCTTGTGGTATACGTGCTACTAAACAAGTATTGCCTAAAGGGAGCAAAAAAGCAAAACAAAGTTGCAAAATAAAAGGTATATAATACCGCTAAAAACCACAAAATATTTTTAGTGGTAAATATATGCTTGATAAAAGAAGTTCGTTTTTATTAAACGCTATAAACGCACAGTGCTTAGATTCGGGATATAGAGTTTTCGATTTAAAAGAGTTGCTTTGCTATATGCCTGAACACTTCGATATGCAGTTAGAAGAACTTATTAACTGTGTAAAAGCTCTTGCCGAGCGTGAATACGTGTGCGTAAAATACCTTGACGACGTTGAAGTGTGTTTGTGTCCGTTACCTAAAGGGCGATTGGTGTTTGAAAACCGAATTGACGGACAAATAGAACGCTCACGGCTTGACAAAAAATCGTTTTCGCACGCCTTTTGGGGCGGGTTTATAGGTGCGATAATACCTACCGTAATACTGCTTTTACTTTTTTGGTTGGGTGGTGTAAATGCTCAGTAGCCGTGAAAACAAGGTTATGGCTCTTTTGCATACGATTAGCGGTAATAAAAGTGCAATTCTTATAAGCCCCACCGACCTTATTAAGAACTTAAAGGTTAAAAATTTAACCGAAGAAAAACTTGATAAAACGCTTGGCGACTTAGCACTTGACGGATACTTTGATTTGGTGTATTCTGATAGACGTGGAGAGCGTATATACTGTATTACCCTGTTAGATAAGGGTAAAGCGTTCGGCAGAAGCACCAAGGTTATGAAACGCAATTTAGTGTTTCGCATAATACTATCTGCAATCCTTGCCGTTTTCAGTTTTGTGATAGGGTTAGTCTTAAAGGCAATATTTACCTAAACGTTAAGGTAAAAGTCAATATTTTGATATTATTATAGTATGGAAAAAAGAAAATTCATTTTACAATCCAAATTTAAACCTACGGGCGACCAACCGCAAGCAATTGCTAAGCTTACGGAAGGCGTTTTAGACGGCTTGCGCACGCAAGTCCTTTTGGGTGTTACGGGGTCTGGCAAAACCTTTACTATGGCAAACGTCATAGCAAACCTTAACCGCCCTGCGCTCGTTATTGCACACAACAAAACGCTTGCGGCACAGCTTTGTAACGAGTTTAGAGAGTTCTTTCCGCAAAACAGGGTGGAGTTCTTCGTTTCTTATTACGATTACTACCAACCGGAAGCATACATAGCGCAAACGGATACCTATATTGAAAAGGATATGTCTATTAACGATGAAATCGATAAACTTCGCCACTCGGCAACCTGTTCGCTTGCAGAACGTACCGACACAATCGTGGTGGCTTCGGTTTCGTGCATATATGGTTTGGGTGCGCCCGAAGAATATTATAAACTTGCACTTTCCTTGCGCCCTGGTGACGATATTAGCCGTGATGAACTTATGCGCAGGTTGGTTGCAATTCAATATACCCGTAAAGATATAGATTTTTCCCGTTCGAGTTTTAGGGTGCACGGTGATATCGTTGATATCTTTCCGTCGTCTAATACCGAAATTATTATTAGGGTAGAGTTTTTTGGCGATACCATTGATAGAATTTGCGAAGCGGAATTCGTTACGGGCAGTGTCATCTCGGAATTAAAACACGCCGTAATATTCCCCGCAAGCCACTATGCCGTTGAACAGCAAAAACTAAATAACGCCTTGGCTTTAATAGAGCGTGATAAAGATAGCGAAGTGCTTGCCTTTAAAGAAAGCGGAAAGATTCTTGAAGCCCAACGCTTGCAACAGCGCACCGATTACGATATAGAGATGATTAGAGAAATCGGCTTTTGCCGTGGCATAGAAAACTATAGCAGATATTTTGACGGCAGAAAGGTTGGCGAGCCACCGTTTACCTTGCTTGATTATTTCCCAGACGACTTTATAGTGTTTATTGACGAGTCGCATATGACCATACCGCAAATAGGCGCAATGTATAACGGTGACAGGTCGAGAAAGACCAGCCTTGTGGAATACGGGTTTAGGCTAGAATCGGCGTTTGACAACCGTCCGCTTACCTTCGACGAGTTTGACGAACGCATTGGGCAAATGATATGCGTATCGGCAACGCCCGCCAAATACGAACTAAGTCAAGCGGGGCAGGTCGTTGAACAACTTATTCGCCCAACGGGGTTACTTGACCCTGAAATAGACGTTCGCCCAACTAAAAACCAAGTGGACGATTTACTTGTTGAAATAAACAAGGTGGTGGCTTCAAACGGTAGGGTGCTTATAACCACCTTAACCAAAAAGATGGCTGAAAGCCTTACCGAATACTTAAAAGAAAACGGGGTTAAAGTTCGTTATCTTCATAGCGATATTGACACGATGGAACGTATAGAGATTATATCGGCACTCAGAAGTGGTGAGTTTGACGTGCTGTGTGGTATAAATCTTCTTCGTGAAGGCTTGGATATTCCCGAAGTTAAACTTGTGGCTATACTTGACGCTGACAAGGAAGGCTTTTTGCGTAGCGAAACTTCGCTTATTCAAACTATTGGTCGTGCCGCACGAAACGCACAGGCACGGGTTATTATGTACGCCGACACCATTACGGGCAGTATGGATAGGGCTATTAAGGAAACCAAGCGCCGTCGTGACGTTCAAAACGCCTACAACGTTAAACACGGCATAACCCCTAAAACCATCGTAAAAGATATAGTTAACACGTTAGAGATAACTAAAAAAGCCGACCCGTCTAAAAAGGTTGCGGTAAAAGATATACCTGAAGAAATTGAAAAACTTAAAGCGCTTATGAAAATCGCTTCAAGTAACCTTGATTTTGAAAAGTGTATTGAAATTAGAGATACCATTGCAAAATTAAAACTTAAAATGCGCAAGTAATAAAATCGGCTGTAAAGCCGATTTTAACTTATAAAGGGTGCTTTAGCGTATAAAGGGTTTTGTTTTAAACGTCTTAAAAATTTGCATTTATTTTAAAAAAGTTATATAATTTTATCGATAGGAGAAAATATACTGCGATGAAAGATTTTTTGGTTATAAAAGGCGCTAGGGAAAACAACCTTAAAAACGTTGATATTTGTATTCCCAGAGATAAGTTGGTGGTATTTACTGGGCTATCGGGCTCAGGTAAGTCTACGCTTGCCTTTCAAACCATTTACGCCGAAGGGCAAAGGCGCTACGTTGAAAGCCTTTCAAGTTACGCACGTATGTTTTTGGGGCAAATGGAAAAACCAGACGTCGATTTAATCGAAGGTTTGTCGCCCGCAATTTCTATCGACCAAAAAACCACTTCGCACAATCCACGCTCTACCGTAGGCACGGTTACTGAAATTTACGATTACTTCCGTTTGCTTTACGCAAGGGTGGGCGTTCCGCACTGCCCAGAGTGTGGTAGAGAGATTTCTCGCCAAAGCGTGGATACTATTTGCGATAAAATCTTAGCACTTCCGAGTGGCAGTAAAATTTTGGTAAACGCACCCGTAGTTAGGGGTAAAAAGGGCGAATACCAAAAGAACTTTGATGCTTTTAGAAAAAGTGGCTTCGCAAGGGTGGAAGTAGACGGCATAGTTTACGGCTTAGATGAAGAAATTAAACTTGATAAAAATAAAAAGCACGATATAAGCGTGGTTATCGACCGATTGGTTATTAAGGACGGCATTGAAAAACGCCTTGCAGATAGTGTTGAGGAAGCCGTTAAACTATCCGGCGGGCTTGTAAGTGTGCAAATCGTTGACGGGCAAACGTTGACCTTTTCAACTAAATATTCTTGTCCGGATTGCGGGGTTAGTATTGAAGAAATTGAGCCAAGGCTTTTTTCGTTTAACAATCCGTTTGGTGCTTGTCCTGAGTGCCACGGGCTTGGTTTTAGAAACGTTATTGACCCAGACCTTATAGTTAAAGATAAAAACAAGACCTTGCGTGAGGGGGCAATGACCGTTTCGGGTTGGAATTTAGACAGTGGCAAAATGGCAGAAATGAACTTCAACTCGCTTGCAAGGCATTACGGGTTTTCTTTAGATACGCCCGTTAAAGACCTTCCTAAAGATATTTATAATATGCTTTTATTCGGCAACGATGGAGAGCGTATTAAAATGGAATACTCCACCAAGACTTTTAGTGGAAGTTATCACTCTGCTTGGGAAGGAATTGTTCCCAACCTTGAAAGAAGATATAGGGAAACGTCAAGCGACTACACTAAGAGCGAAATTGAACGCTATATGGTAGTTATGCCTTGCGACACGTGTAAAGGTAAACGTTTAAGAAAAGAAGCGTTATCCGTCACGATTGGCGGTAAAAATATTGCAGAGGCAACCGATATGTCGGTCGGCGACCTTTTGGCGTTCGTTGAAGGGCTTAGGTTTGACCAAACTCAGTCGCTTATTGCCAAGCCTATCATAAAAGAAATTAAGGCTCGCTTGCAGTTTTTAATAGACGTTGGCTTAAACTATTTAACGCTGTCAAGAACGGCTTCGACCTTATCGGGTGGCGAAGCACAGCGTATACGCCTTGCAACCCAAATAGGCAGTGGGCTTACGGGCGTACTTTATATTTTAGACGAGCCGAGTATAGGGCTTCATCAAAGGGATAATGAAAAACTTATAGCAACCCTTAAACACTTGCGTGATATAGGCAACACGCTTATAGTTGTTGAACACGACGAAGATACTATGCGCCAAGCCGACTTTATCGTAGATATCGGTCCAAAAGCCGGCGTTCACGGTGGTGAAGTAGTTGCAACGGGTTCGGTTGAAGATATTATGGCTGAGCCACGCTCTATAACGGGCGACTATTTGGCGGGCAGAAGAAAGATTGAAGTGCCTACCGTTAGGCGTTTACCCGATGATAGATGGCTTACCGTTAGGGGCGCAAAACAAAACAACCTTAAAAATATTGACGTTGCTTTCCCGGTAGGTTTATTCACTGCGGTGACGGGCGTTTCTGGTTCGGGTAAAAGTTCGCTTGTTAACGAAATATTATATCCACACCTTGCCGTAAGGCTTAACAAGGCTAAACTTCGTGAAGGTTTAGTAGACGGCGTTGACGGTATAGAGCATTTTGATAAAATAATTGCAATAGACCAGTCGCCAATAGGTAAAACCCCAAGAAGCAACCCGGCGACGTATACGGGTGTGTTTTCGCCCATAAGGGATATTTTTGCATCCACCCCAGACGCTAAGGAAAGGGGGTATAAGGCGGGAAGGTTTTCTTTTAACGTCTCGGGCGGTAGGTGTGAACACTGCGAGGGCGACGGAGTAAGAAAAATTGAAATGCACTTCTTACCCGATATGTACGTTCCGTGTGAAGTGTGTAAGGGTAGGCGATACAACCGTGAAACCTTGCAGGTTAAATATAAAGGCAAAAATATTAGCGACGTTTTAGAAATGACCGTTGACGAAGCGTGCGAGTTTTTTAAGGCAATACCAACCGTGTTTAACAAACTTAAAACCTTGCAAGACGTTGGGCTTGGTTATATAAAACTTGGTCAAAGTTCTACTACGCTATCGGGTGGCGAAGCGCAAAGGGTAAAACTTGCAACCGAACTTAGCAAGCGCAGTACGGGCAAAACGATGTATATATTAGACGAGCCTACTACGGGGCTTTCCGCTTACGATATAGAAAAACTTTGTAAGGTGCTTTTACGTTTGCAACAAGCGGGCAACACAATCGTAGTTATTGAGCATAACTTAGACGTTATTAAACTTGCCGACTACGTTATAGACCTTGGACCCGAAGGTGGCGACGGCGGTGGAACGATAGTGGCTACCGGTACGCCCGAAGCAGTTGCACAAAGCCCGTCAAGTTATACGGGTCTATTCTTAAAGAAGATTTTAGACGCTAAAAACTAAAATACGACTCTGCCTATAACTATTAATTAGGCAGAGTTTGTTTTTGCTTTTGCAAAAAGCAAAATCGACGGCTACATCCAAAATTTTACAAAAAAAGTATAAAAATTTTGTATATTTGATAGGAAAAAAAGTTTTTAAATAGTATTATTATATGACATTAAACTCTTTTTAAAAGGGGTGCTTAACGTGAAGGAAAAACTTTTTGAAAAAGAAAGAACTTATTTATCCCCATACGCAACCTTTTCAAAGGATACGGTTGGCAGATTAAGATATGAAGAACCTTGCCCTATGCGTACCGAATTTCAGCGTGATAGGGATAGGATAATTCACTGCAAGGCGTTTAGAAGATTAAAAAACAAAACGCAAGTTTTCTTTTCGCCGGAGGGCGACCATTACAGAACACGTTTAACGCACACGCTTACCGTTTCGCAGGTGGCAAGAAGCATATCAAGGGCGCTTTCGCTTAACGAAGATTTAACCGAAGCCATTGCTTTGGGTCACGATTTAGGGCATACGCCCTTTGGACATGCGGGTGAACGTATACTTAACCGCCTTAACGATAAAAACGGCTTTTTGCATAACGAACAGTCGGGCAGGGTGGTTGATATTTTAGAAAATGACGGCAAGGGGCTTAACCTTACCCGTGAAGTAGTTGACGGCATTATAAACCACAAAAAGAGTTGTACACCTAAAACTTTGGAAGGCAAAGCGGTTAATCTTGCAGATAGAATCGCTTACATAAACCACGATATTGACGATGCTATCGCGGGTGGCTTTATCACTATTGACGACTTGCCTAAAAAGGCGATAGAGATACTTGGCAAAACTTCAAGCCAGCGAATAAACAGTATGATATATTCCATATATCGCACGAGTGAAGGCAAAAACACCGTGCAAATGGATGAAGAAACCGACTGGGCAACCAACTGCCTAAGGGACTTTTTGTTTGAACGTGTTTACGGGGATAGGGCTTTCCGTGATGAAGAACAGCGTGCAGATATGATGCTTTCTTCACTTTATAATTACTACAAGGCTAAACCCGAACTTTTGCCAAAGTTTAATCAAGACCAACTTAAAGATTGCGATATTGACACCGTGCTTTGCGACTATATTTCAAGCATGTCCGACACTTTTGCCGTCAAGACCTTTACTGAAATTTTTATTCCAAAAAAATGGGATTTGTAAAAATAACTTTTAGAAGAAATTTATGAGTGGATTTGATTCAAGGTTTTTAGAAGAACTGAAGAATAAAAACGATATAGTAGACACTATATCCCGATACGTTCGCTTAGAGCAACGTGGAACTAACTTTTGGGGGAAATGCCCTTTTCATCACGAAAAGACGGCGTCCTTTTCGGTTAACTCCACGGGGCAGTTCTACTATTGCTTTGGCTGTCACAAGAGTGGTGACGTAATTTCCTTTATAATGGAAATCGAATCGATAGATTTCAACGACGCCGTTAAACTTTTAGCGGAGCGTGCTAAAATTCCACTTCCCGAAGTTAAATACGACGACGAAAAAATTAAAGAGCAAAAGAAGTTTAAGCAACGCCTTTTAGACCTTATGAGAGATACGGCGAGGTTTTACGTGGCTAATTTACCTGGGGAGAAGGGATACAAACACGTTGAATATATTCTTAAACGCAAATTGTCCACTGAAACTGTTACGGCGTTTGGTTTGGGTGCTTCGCTTGATTTTAATACTTTGCCCGAATACTTAAAATCGCTTGGTTACACTTATGAAGAAATGCTTGCTTCGGGTGCGGTAGAAAGTAAGAACGGCAGATACTTCGACGCTATGGGCGGTAGGCTTATAGTGCCTATAATAGACAGGTTTAACCAAGTTATAGCCTTTGGTGGCAGACTTTTAGAAAAGGCGGACTTCGCTAAATACAAGAACACCAAAGAAACGGTTATATTTTCAAAAAGCAATAATTTGTACAACCTTAACAACCTTAAGAAACTAAAGAACACGTCTGGGCTTAACGGCGTGATTATGGTTGAAGGGTATATGGATACCATTTCCTTAGCACAGGCGGGCTTTTATAACGTGGTTGCAAGTATGGGTACGGCGCTTACAAAAGAGCAGGCTCGTATTCTAAAAAGGTATTCCGACAAGGTGTTTATTTGTTACGATAGCGACTCTGCCGGTCAACAGGCAACCATGCGTGGTTTAGAAATTCTTAAAGAAGAAGGCTTAGAAATTAAAGTGGTTTCTATGCCCGAAGGGATGGACCCCGACGACGTGGTTAAAAATCTTGGCGCAGAAGGGTATAGAAAATGTATTTTGGAAGCCAAGCCGTTGGTTGACTTTAAGATAGACGCCCTTCGCAAAAAGTACGATATAAAAACTATCGACGGCAAACGTAAATTTATTTCGGGTGCAATAGACATAATAAGGGAGAGCCCTTCACCCGCAGAGCAAGAAGACCTTCTTAAAGCCTTGCGTGACTACACGGGTACTACTTACGAAACGTTAAAGAGAGAACTGTACGCTCAGGAAAAGGCTGTGGACAAGCCCGTTCAACCCATCCCTGAATTTAACGATAACGCCGGTGACAAGGCGACCCTTGCGGCAAGATACGTTTTGTATTCTTATTTGTTTAACAAAAACTATACGAAAGAAGTTGATATTTGCGACGTGGAGTTTTTATTGCCCATTCATAACAGCATAAAAAAACTGTTTATCGAAAGGCAAAATGCTGGCGAAACGCTTAAGTTTAACGACCTATACGAATTATTACCAGTTGAAAGCAACCAAGAATTATCACGCATAGCGGGTATGGAAACTGACGAGAATAAGCAATACGACCAAGCCGTGTATTTTAACGACTGCCTTATTACCTTGCGTATGGAAGCTATAAATCGAGAAATTGAAGGACTTAACAAGACTTTCAGTGAAGAAACCGACACGCAAAAACGCAGGGCGATAGCCGTAAAAATTGCTAAACTTCTTGCTGAAAAGAAAAGGGTATAAACACTAATTACTTATAGATACAAGCATTTGCTAAAGGAGTGCATATGGAAGAAATGAAAAAGATAGTAGAAAGTGAAACCAACATAAGCGTTGCCAACGAGCCGATGAGCGAAGAAATTATGAACGTGGTTACCGATATTTTAATCGAGTTCAAAAAGAGCGGTAGTATAACCAGTTCACAACTTTTCGATAGGTTGGAAAAATATCAAGTGACCCCCGACGAGTTAGAGCAAGTTTACAAGACCTTTGATACGGCGGGTATTCAAATTATTAACGAGTATGAAAGGGATAAAGATTTATACGACCAGCTTCTAAAAGAAGACCGTATGGCTGACCCCGTTAAAATGTATCTTAAAGACATTGGTAAAGTCCCGCTTCTTCAACCCGATGAAGAAACCGAACTTGCTAGAAAGATGGCAGAGGGCGACGAGCAAGCAAAAAGGCTTTTATCTGAAGCCAACTTGCGTTTGGTTGTTTCTATTGCTAAAAGATATATGGGCAGGGGCATGCAGTTCTTGGATTTAATTCAAGAGGGTAACCTTGGTCTTATGAAGGCGGTTGAAAAATTCGACTATCAAAAAGGTTTTAAGTTTTCTACCTACGCTACGTGGTGGATTAGGCAGGCTATTACAAGGGCCATTGCCGACCAAGCAAGAACTATTCGTATCCCCGTGCATATGGTTGAAACCATAAATAAACTAATCCGTGTTTCACGTAGGCTATTGCAGGAATTGGGCAGAGAGCCCACCCCTGAAGAAATCGGCAAGGAAATGGGCATAACTGAAGAAAGGGTTATGGAAATACAAAAAATTGCGCAAGACCCCGTTTCTTTAGAAACGCCTATCGGTGAAGAAGAAGACAGTCACTTGTCAGATTTTATTGAGGACGAAGGTAGCGTAGCGCCTACCGACGCTGTTTCTTACACTATGCTTAAAGAACAACTTTTAGGCGTGCTTGATACTCTTACGCCAAGAGAAGAAAAGGTGCTTCGTTTGCGTTACGGCTTAGACGACGGCAGACCCAGAACTTTAGAAGAAGTCGGTAAAGAGTTTAACGTTACCCGTGAACGTATTAGGCAAATTGAAGCAAAGGCTTTAAGAAAACTCCGTCACCCAAGCCGTTCTAAGCGTTTGAAAGACTTTTTAGATTAATATGACGGATAGACTGCAAGAAATTTTTTCACGGTTGCCAAATTGCCAAACGTTTGCCGATATAGGGTGTGACCACGGCTATATTGCCAAGGCAATGCTGGATAGCGGAAAATGTCAAAAAGCAATAGTTTCAGATATAAGTGCAAAATGTTTAAGTAAAGCAGAACAACTTCTTGCCAAGTATATCGATATTGGCAAGGCTGTAAGCGTTGTAAGCGACGGCTTTGAAAAGGTGGACGATTGCGACTGTGCTTTAATAGCGGGTATGGGTGGTGAAGAAATAGTTGCTATCTTAAACAACTGCAAGTCATTGCCAAACGCCTTGGTGCTTCAACCTATGAAGAACGTGGACAAGGTTCGCCAAACGGTTATTCAAAAGGGTTATAAGATTATAACCGACTACGTTTTTAGTTCGGGCAGAATTTTTTACGACCTTATAGTTTTGGAAAAGGGTAAAGACGCTCTTACCGAAGAAGAAATAGAGTTTGGCAGAACCAATCTGTTGGATAGGGGCGTGGCTTTTACCCGACTAATTGAAAACCGCATAAACGTTTTGCAAGCGTGTGTTGACAACCCTAAAACGAGCGTATTGGTTGCCACAGAAAAGAAAAAAGAAATTCAAAGGCTAAAAAAATATGTTTAATTTAACAAAATTAAAAGCCGTGTTAGAAGAAATTGCGCCCTTGGAACTCAGCAAAAAGATGATAGAACAGGGCGGTTACGATAACAGCGGTATTATAGTAAATAGTCACGAGCATGTTGGTGGCGTGTTGTTTGCTTTAGATTTAACTGAACAAGTCGTTGCAAAAGCCAAAAGGCTTAAGTGTGACACCATAGTGACCCACCACCCCGCAATATACCGACCTATTAGCAGTCTTGGTGTTGACGACGTGGTGAGCGCACCCGTGCTACGTGCGGTGGAAAACAAAATTAACGTAATATCTATGCACCTTAATTTAGACGTTGCCGATTTTGGCATCGACCACTATTTAGCGCAAGGCTTAGGTGCGAAAAGTAGCAGAATTTTAAGTCTTATAGACGGCGTGCACGGGTACGGCAGAGAGTTTGTTATTGACAATATCCGATTGGACGGATTCGTTGCAAACGTTAAAAGGACTTTTGGTACTAAAAAGGTTATTTATTACGGCAACAAAAACGCCGTGATAGACAAGGTTGCTTCATTTTGCGGGGCAGGGGCTGACAATGCACTAAGTGCAGTAAAATCGGGTCAAACCGACGCACAGGTGATAGTTACTTCAGACCTTCCGCATCACGTTATTTCTAACCTTGTTTGCCTTGGTAAAAGCGTAGTGATACTTACCCACTTTGCTTCTGAAAATTACGGATTTAAAAAGTTCTACGAAAGCGTTTCTGAAAAAATTGGAAGCCTTGCGTATACTTGCTTTTTTGAAGATAAAAGATTGTTTTAATTAGGAGAGATTTTATGATTAAAAACTTACTTGCTTATCAAGAATTAGACGCTAAACTTTACGACATTGAAGTTAAACTTTCTTCAAGCGAAGAAAGGAAAAAAGCCGTTAGTGCGAAAAAGTATCTTGACGGCGCACCCGAGAGCGTTAACAAGTTGGACGACGGCTCTTTATCCGTTTTGGCTACGTTCGAACAAGCCCAAGCGCAACTTAAAAATCTTAACGAACAGTTTGACGAGTTGTCTAAAGCGTTAGACGGCGCTGTTGATGAAAACGAAGTGGAATTCCTTATTAAAAAGGCTGAAAGTTTGCTTGCTCAAATTAAAACGGTTTCCGTTAAAGTTGGTAAACTTGACGAAGAAATGCAAGGCGTTATCAAGGAATACGCTAAGATTAAAAAAACCACTAAGGCTGCGCAAGAACAATATTCGGAATACGGCGGAAAGTATTCTGAACTTAAAAAATCGGTTGCAGACGAAAGGCAAAAACTTGAAGCCGAACTTTCAAAACTTGCAAGCGAAGTTGACGGCGGGCTTTTGGAACGTTACAAAAAGAAACGTGCAAATAAAATGTTCCCCATTTTATACGCCGTAAGGGGTAACGTTTGCGGTGCTTGTAATATGGAACTTTCTATGTCTGAACTTAACAAATTAAAAAACGGCGAGATTATAGATTGCGACCAATGTGGTAGGCTTATATATCAAGCGCCGTCAAAGTAATTAAAACCAAAAACCATTTTTTGAGATTCTTAAAGCGTAGCAAAGCACGTTGCTACGCTTTTTTGTTACAACTTTTACAAATATGACCAAATCTGTCATATTAGTAGCCTACAATAAAAGAAAATCGGTTTGATTAAACGCCTTGTTTGTAGGTCAAAGTTTAGTGGTAAATTATGGGCTTATTTAAATTATAATAATAATTTAAAAATATTTCCTTAAAGCATTGTAAAAGTCGTGGTTTTTTGGTATAATTCAAGATATAGCAATAAAGGAATTTAAAAATGAGCGAAAACCAAAACAAAACTAACAAAAATTCTAATAATACGCTAATTTTCACCAAGGAAACTTTAGGTGTGGTAACCGTTTTGTTCGCCACGCTTTGCTTGGTGTTTTTAATCACCGGCGATAAACTTATGTATCCCGTTGGCGGAATAGTAAGGGGCTTTTTGCTTGGCACTTTCGGCTATTTTGCTTACGCTATTATGCTTTACGCCATAGTTAGTGGCGTGCTTTTGGTCGTTGATAAGAAGATAGGCTACTCTAATAGGTTTAAGCTTCTTTTAACCCTTTCGTTTATTGCAGTGGCGCTTTTATGCCAAGTTATCTCTATGCGCAATTACTCGTCCTTAAGTTATGGCGAATACCTTTCAAAAGCGTATATGCTTGCACAAGGCGACGGAGCGCAAGCAACTGCAAGTGGCGTTATTGCTTCACTTTGCGCATACGGCTTTTCTTTCTTGCTTACCAACGTGGGCAGTTACGTTATTTTAGGCGTGCTTGTTGCTCTCGGCGTATACGGTACGGCTAAAACCTTCCTTGCCGAGCGTGAAGCAAAAGTTACTGCAAATAGCTCAAAGTTTAGAAGTTCGGTGGTATCTGAAGGCGTTAGTGAAGATAACAGTGGCGTGCAAATTCAAGGGGTTAAGGAATACCCCGTTGACGTTATTTCTACGGGTGACGTTAAGCCGGCACAAAAACTTTTCGTTATAAACACCGACTCTACTGCATTTAAGCCCGTGCGTAAAAACGGTAAAGAAGAGCCTATTACTATTAAATTTGACAAGACTGCGGGGGGATTAAACGTAGGCGTTAAAAACGCACCGTACACCCAAACTTACACCAACGAGCTTAAAAGCAAGTTGGATTACATTAAGACACCTGCAAAAATTGATTTGCAAAAGGAATATAGGCCTAAAACCACCGGCACGTTAGGACAAGAAAATAAGCCAACCGTTTCAGATTATATTCCCGCACGCTCGCAAGAGCAAACTACAACTAGGGTGGAAATCACAAAACAAAACGATATCCCCCTTTACGAACATACCGTTGAACTTGACAACGCCAAGGCACGTGCTGAAAAGTTTGCTAAAGGCTATTTAGAAGATTATACAGAAACTGAAGAAATAGTAAACAAACCCACTATTGAAGACGAACAAAAGGTTGACAATGCGGGGGCTATTAGCGAAGGGCGTGGTTTTGAAGTTCAAAACACCTTTGGCGCTCAAAATAATTTCGATATGCCCAAAATGGACGAGCAAACGCCTAAAACGGAAGAGCAACAGCAAGTTGCCGAGCGTTCTAACGTGTTCGGCTTTGGCGCTGAAAGAAGATTTAGTGCTCAGCCAGAACAACAGGTTCAGCCCGAAACGGTTCAAGACGAGTTTAAAAATAATACTGAAGTGCCCAATGAAGAAATTCCTGGCGTTGTGGAAGAACAACCGGCACCAAGCAGAATTTTAGATGAAAGGCGTTCACGTGGATTGTTTGGCGATACGCCTAAGGTGGATGAACCCGAAAAACCCGCATACACGAGTCGTGTTGGGGCGGATAACAACTTAGGCTCACGTGGGTTTGGCGAGCGCAGAAGTTTTATAACCGAGCCTGAAAAACCTGAAGCCACAGAAGAAAAAAAAGAAAAACCTGCACCACCCATAAATAGAAAGTACGTGCGTCCACCGCTTGACCTATTGCAAAAATACGAGCAACCCGTTGACGCTCCTACTGAAAATCACGAAGAAAGAAAGCTAATCATTCAACAGACGCTTGAAGACTTTCATATTCCGTCCGAACCACAAGGTCATATTCAAGGCCCAAGCATTACCAGATACGAAATGCGTATACCTACGGGTAAAGGTATTTCAGTTAAAAAGGTGCTTAACTACGACGACGACCTTAAAATGCGTCTTAAATGTAAAGACGGCGTAAGAATAGAAGCGCCTATTCCCGGAAAAGACTTAGTTGGCATTGAAGTTGCTAACAAGGTTAAGGTTACCGTTGGACTTCGTGAAGTTTTGGAAAATGCTGCTAAAACTGAAAAGCCTTCAAAAAGTGCGCTTATGTTTGCCATCGGTAAAGATATCGTTGGTAACGCTATTACCGATAACCTTGCAAAAGGTCCGCACTACTTGGTTGCTGGTGCAACCGGTTCGGGCAAGAGCGTGTGCTTAAACACTATGATAGTAAGTTTAATTATGCGTTATAGCCCCGAAGATTTAAGGCTTATTCTAATTGACCCCAAGAGCGTGGAATTTAGCGTTTACGAACATATTCCACACTTAATGATTGATGAAATTATAACTAATCCAAAAAAGGCCATTGCCGTTTTAGGCTGGGCTTACGAAGAAATGGAAAGGCGTTTTAAGACGTTTAGGGAAAGCGGTCAGTTCGTTGTGGACATTGACTCTTATAACCAAGAAGTCGCAGGTCCTACCGTCGCTAAGATGCCAAGAATAGTTATAATTATCGACGAGCTTGCCGACCTTATGCAAACGTGCAAGAAAGACTTGGAAAGCAGAATTTGTGCCATTGCGCAAAAAGCACGTTCGGCAGGTATACACTTGGTACTTGCAACACAGCGTCCTTCGGTTGACGTTATTACGGGTACTATCAAGGCAAACTTGCCTTCAAGAATAGCGTTTAAGGTTACCAATTTTAACGACTCGCAAACCATACTTGCCGAAGCCGGCGCTGAAAAGCTTTTGGGTAACGGCGATATGCTTTATAAAAACTCTACTATGTCTGACCTTGGCAGATACCAAGGTGCGTTTATAACGGCAAAAGAAGTTAACAACGTATGTAGTTACATTAGGAAAAACAACGTTGGCTATTTTGACGACGACCTTGCCGAATACCTTGAAAGGGCAGTTAGACCCGCTCAAGAAGAAAACCGTGTTGACGATAAAGGTCAAGACGGCGGTGGCAATATGGAAGTTAGCCCAATATTCTTGCGTTCGCTTTGGCTTGCGGTTACCGTGGGTAAAATATCTATATCGGCATTGCAAAGAAGATTCCAAATTGGTTATTCAAAGGCGGGCGGTATAGTAGATAAGATGGAAAGAATGGGTTATATTTCGGGCGACGAAGGTTCTAAGGCAAGAAACGTTTTAATGACCCGTGAAGAGTTTGAGCAAAAATACGGCGAGCCCCCTGCGGAAGAATTTTAATAAGGTAGTTTATGGCAAAAGATAAGAAAGTGGGCGTTATATCGCTTGGTTGCGATAAAAACCGAGTGGATACCGAAAAAATGCTTGCCGTGCTTACCGATAGGCACGTGCTTACTTCTAATATAGAAGACGCCCAAGTTACAATTATTAATACTTGCGCTTTTTTAGAAAGTTCAAGAAAGGAAGCAATTGAAGAAATTTTAGGCGCAACCTATCTAAAAGAGCAAGGCAACGTGCAAAAAATTATCGTGACCGGTTGCTTACCACAAAAGTTCGTGGCAGACCTTATAGACGAACTGCCTGAAGTGGACGCTTTTATGGGCGTTTCTGACTATGCAAAAATAAATCAAGTTATCGATAGAATTTACGATGGTGAAAGGGTGGTCGAAGTCGGCTCGCCACGGGAAGAGTGTGGCGTAAATAGGGTGCTTACAACCGACCACTACGCTTACCTAAAAATTGCCGACGGGTGCTCTAATCACTGCACGTATTGCTTAATACCGTCTATTAGGGGTAAGTTTAGGTCAGTTCCGCAAGAAGACCTAATTAAAGAAGCACGCTCTTTAGGTGACGTCAAAGAACTTATATTGGTTGCCCAAGATTTAACACGTTACGGTAGTGATATAGGCAAAACTTTAGTTGGACTTATTAAAGAGTTGTCAAGGCTTGACAACGTGGGTAAAATAAGGCTACTGTACTGTTATCCCGAAGGTATTACCGACGAGTTGATTGAAGAACTTGCGACTAACCCAAAACTTATAAAATATATAGATATACCCTTTCAACACGCCGACGATAAGGTGCTTAAACGCATGAACAGAAAGGGCACTGGTGCAGGCTATTTGCAACTGGTTGAAAATCTTAAAAGCAGGGTAGATGGCATTGCAATTCGTTCGACCTTTATAACGGGCTTTCCTGGGGAGAGTGAGTCTGCCTTTGAAAACCTTCTAGTCTTTATTGAAAGTGCAAAACTTTTCAATGCGGGTTTTTTTGCGTATAGCAGAGAACAAGGTACGCCCGCATATAATTTAGACGGGCAAATAGACTCAAAAACTAAAAACAGTCGCCTAAGGAAACTTTACACGGCACAAAAAAAAGTTGTTAAAAAACTTACGGCAGACCTTATTGGCAAGGATATTGAAGTGCTTGCCGAAGGCTTTGACAACAATATGAACGTTTATTACGGTAGGGCGTATTTCAATGCGCCTGATATCGATGGAAAGATATATTTCTTTTCTGCCGATGAAGTTGTTTACGGGCAAACCTATACCATAACCGTCACCAAGGCGGAAGATTACGACCTTTACGGAGATAGAAGATGAACTTACCAAACAAGCTTACGCTAATACGAATATTTATGATACCCCTTTTTGTTGCGACCTTTTACGTTACTGCTTTGCCATATAACTTCATAATATCGGCGGGCATATTTGCGTTAGCGGCGCTTACCGATTTTTTGGACGGCTACATCGCAAGAAAATATAATTTAGTAACCGATATGGGCAAGTTCTTAGACCCCATTGCAGACAAGGTATTGGTTTCAACGGCGTTAATCGTTATTTTAGTTCCGCCGTTTGGCGTGCAAATGCTACCCTGGTATGCAAGCATACTAACCGCAACCATTTTAGCGAGGGAACTAGTTATTAGTGGGTTTAGGTTGGTTGCTGCCGGCAAGGGCTTAGTAATTGCTGCCGACAAGTCTGGCAAAATTAAAACCTTTATTACCGACCTTGCTTTAATATTTATTATAGTGTGTGGTCAGATTACGCCCTATCAGTTTGATTTAACTAACTGGATAGGCACGGGGCTTTTAGCTATTTCGGCACTGCTAACCCTATATTCTGGTATAGAGTGCATAGTTAAAAATAAAGACGTATTAAAGGGTTAAGCCCGATATGTATATGAAAACAGCAGTTATTTTATTTGACAATCCCGAAAGTCCGCTAAGTGGCTGTTACGTTGAAAAGGTTAAAGACGCTTTTTTAAGCGGTGGTATTGGGCTTGACAGAATAGAAATTTTATCGGTAAACGACGATATAGGGTTTAGGCGTAGCGTGGAGTATTTTAAGGATACGGCGGATAATCTTATAATCGTAAACAATGATAAACTTAACTTTGATTTTAAACAAATTATATGTGAAATCGTTGACACCGTGCTTGCCGAAAACGACGACGGCGCAAGATTTTTGGAAGCCGTATCTAAAGCACACGGCAAAAATTATCACATAAATAACGCCGTTTTGCCGTTAGAAGCAACGCTAATACCCAACGTTTTAGGGGCTTTTCAAGGTTTTTTACTTGAAAAGGACGGCTTTACGGTGGTGGGGCTTCCGCAAGATTTTGCACAGCTTAAAGTTTCAACAGATAAATATATTTTGCCCTACTTTGAAAAGAAGTTTGACCTTACTCGTATGCGTTTGACGCTAAAATACTTTGGCGATAGAGCGGTGCTTGAAGAAGTTTTAGAAGAAGCCTTAAAAATAGGCGACGATACCTTTACTTATTGCATAACCGAAAGGTTTGGCGATTACTCCATTGATATTTTGCTACACGATATGCAAATGCAAGCCCAAGTGGTAAGGTTTATAGTGGGCAAGTTAAAAGACGGCATTTACGCCGACTACGATTGTACGCTTGGCGAAACGCTTTTCAATCTATTAAGAATTCGCAAACTTAAACTTTCCACGGCAGAGTCGTTTACGGGTGGAAGAGTGGTTTCGGCGGTAATTGCTAACTCGGGGGCTTCTGAATACGTGCACGAAGGTATCGTGTGCTATTCAAACAAAAGCAAGTCGCAAAGGCTTGGTATAGAACTAAAGGATATCTTGCACGATGGGGCGGTGAGTTCTATAACGGCGTATCGGATGGCGTTCGGTTTGCTTAAAGAAGGTAATTGCGATATTGCTATTTCCACCACGGGCGTGGCAGGGCCTAATCCCGACGGCGACGTTCCCGTTGGTACGGCGTTCGTTGGTATCGGTATGCAGGACGGCGTGCATACGTATAGGCTTAACCTTGCGGGCAGTAGAGAAGAAATAACTGAAAGGGCAAAAAATACGGCGCTCTTTTTGGCTATAAAGAAAATAAAAAATATGAAATAGAGGATATAAATTATGGATGAAAATAAGATAAAAGCACTTGATTCGATGATGGCGCAGATTGAAAAGCAATACGGCAAGGGTGCAATTATGCGTCTTGGTCAAAATGCGGGCGACGCTAATATAGAAGTTTTGCCTACCGGTTGCCTATCGCTTGACCTTGCAATAGGCGTAGGCGGTCTTCCCCGTGGAAGAATTATTGAGATTTACGGACCGGAATCTTCAGGTAAAACTACCGTTGCACTTCACGTTATTGCCGAAACGCAAAAGGCGGGTGGCGTTGCGGCGTTTGTGGATGCTGAACACGCTTTAGACCCCGTTTACGCTAAGAATTTGGGCGTTAACTTAGATGAACTTTACGTTTCACAACCGGATACGGGCGAACAAGCGCTTGATATTACCGCTTCGCTCGTAAACAGTAAGGCGGTTGACGTTATAGTAGTTGACTCGGTTGCGGCTCTTACCCCAAGGGCAGAAATCGAAGGGGATATGGGTGACTCTCACGTAGGGTTACAAGCAAGGCTTATGAGCCAAGCGTTAAGAAAACTTACGGCTATTACCAACAAGTCTAAAACTTGTATTATTTTTATCAACCAACTTCGTGAAAAGGTTGGCGTTATGTTCGGCAACCCCGAAGTGACCGCAGGTGGCAAGGCGCTTAAATTCTACGCAAGTGTTAGAATTGACGTTAGAAAGTCTGACGCCTTAAAAGACTCTGACGGCGCTTACGGCAACCACACTAAAGCCAAAATCGTTAAAAATAAGGTCGCTCCGCCCTTTAAGACTGCTGAATTTGATATTATTTTTGGCAAAGGCATATCTAAGGGTAGTTGTTTGATAGACCTTGGGCTTCAATACGATTTGGTTCAAAAGAGTGGGTCTTGGTTCTCTTATAACGGTGAGAAAATTGCTCAGGGTAGAGAGAAAGCCGTTGACTATTTTGAAAACAACCCTGAATCTGCAACCGAACTTCAAAACAGAATTTTAGAAGCGTTCAAAAACAAACAACAAATCTAAATATTTTTAGTTTTCACAAAAGGCAATAACCGTCAAAGCATTGACATTATTGCTTTTTTGATATACAATATATAGAGGTAGTAGTATTTGACTATACCCAAAATATAACAGGAGGGCATTTTTATGCAAAATTTTAATTACAGCTCCCTGTTCTTAACCGGTGTTGAAACGGCTTACGTTATTTTAATAGCCGTTGCCGTTGCTGCGGTTTTCGCCGTGGGCGGTATTCTTCTCGGTGGATTTTTAAAGAATCAGTCTTTTATAAAGAAACAAGGTGATATTCAAAAGGTTACCGACAAGATGCTTGAAGACGCTCGTGAAGAGAGCAAAGCAATTAAAAAAGAGGCTATTTTAGAAGCAAAAGAACAGGAACTTAAATTACGTAACGATTTCGAAAGGGAATCTAAAGAAAAAAGAGCCGAACTTCAAAGAATTGAAAATAGGCTAAACCAAAAAGAAGAAACGCTTGACAGAAAGGAAGAACAACTTTCTAAGCGTAACGAAGAAACTACTCGTCAGCAAAACGCTTTAAAAGAAAAGCATGCCGAAATGGACAGTAAGCTTGACGATATTGCTAAGCAACACTCTCGCATGCTCGAAGAATTTGAAAAAATTTCGCAAATGAGCAAGGAGGAAGCTAAGCAACAGCTTATTGACGCTATGGTTGACGAAGCTAAGCGTGACGCTGCCGGCACGGTTAAAAACATTGAAGCCGAAGCGAAAGAAAACGGCGAAAGAAAGGCTAAAGAAATTATTTCAATGGCTATTCAAAAATGCAGTACCGAACAAGCGAGTGAAATTACCGTATCGGTAGTGCCCCTTCCCTCAGACGATATGAAGGCAAGAATTATCGGTAGGGAAGGTAGAAATATTCGCACCTTGGAAAACGCTACCGGTATTGAACTTATAATAGACGATACCCCTGAAGTAGTTATCGTTTCAGGGTTTGACCCCGTAAGGCGTGAAGTAGCACGTATTGCCTTAGAAAAGCTTATTCAAGACGGCAGAATTCACCCTGCAAGAATTGAAGAAACGGTTGAAAAGGTTAAAAAGGAACTCGACCAACAAATTAAAGAAGCGGGCGAAGCAGCTACATTTGAGTGTGGTGTGTTTGGTTTACACCCTGAAATCGTTAAGACGCTTGGCAGACTTAAATTCCGTACCAGTTACGGTCAAAACGTGCTTAAGCACTCTATTGAAGTTTCGCATTTAGCGGGTATTATGGCTACCGAACTTGGCATAGACTCTGCTTTAGCAAAACGTGCAGGCTTATTGCACGACTTGGGTAAGGCGCTCGACTATGAAGTTGAAGGCACTCACATGCAAATCGGTGCAGACCTTGCTAAAAAATTCCGTGAAAATCATTCGGTTGTTAACGCTATACTTGCCCATCACGGCGACGTTGAGCCCAAAACCTTGGAAGCAGTTTTAGTTGCTTCTGCCGACGCTATTTCGGGTGCACGCCCCGGTGCAAGAAGGGAAACAACCACCAACTACATTAAACGTTTACAAAAGTTAGAAGAAATTTCTTCAAGTTTTAAGGGCGTTGAAAAATGTTACGCAATTCAAGCGGGTAGGGAAGTTCGTGTTATGGTTAAGCCCGAACAAATTAACGACGCTCAAACGCTTTTCCTTGCAAAAGATATTGCTAAGAAGATTGAGCAAGAAATGGAATACCCCGGTCAAATTAAGGTTAACGTTATTAGAGAATGGCGTGCCACCGAATTTGCAAAATAACTTGCTAAAGCATATATTGTAGATATAAGGTAAATTACAAACGCATAAAATTCATTTTTATGCGTTTGTGTTATTAAATGAGAGTTATTCATGATAAATACGACTAAAATTCATAGCGTCAAAAGGCAAAATTTTTTAATAGCTCTTTGCTTTATTTTGTATACTTGTTCCTATTTTGGCAAGTATACCTTTAACGCAAGTATAAATTCGGTTATATCCTTTTATGGTGTCTCTGAAGACCAAGCAGGGCTTATAGGCTCTATGTTTTTTTTCGCCTACGGTGCAGGTCAAATCATAAACGGACTGTTGTGTAGGTTTTATAATAAAAAATATATGCTTGCAGGTGCGCTCGTAGTTTCTGCAGTAATTAACTCCGCATTGTTTTTGGGCGTACCGTTTCAATTTATTAAATATATTTGGTTCGTTAACGGGTTCGTACTTTCTTGTTTATGGAGTTCTATCGTGCTCGTTTTAAGCGAAAGTTTAGAGCCTAAATGCTTTAATAAGGCAATAATAATTTTTAGCTTTTCAACACCGCTTGGAATTATGCTTGCCTACGCTATGAGCGCTCTTTTCGTATCGATTGGCTCATTTAAGCAGGCATTTTTGTGCGGTGGCGTTATTATGTTTACTATTGCGCTCGTGTGGATTATTTGCTACAATAAGTTTACGCTAAACAAAAAAGAGCAAAACCAACTGCACACCGAACAGTTTGACGTTAATTCGTCTGAAAGACTGCGTGACGTTCGTAGTGGTAAAAAAATTGCTACGGCACTTATAGTTCTTATTTGTATTTTGGGCGTGTTCTCCGTATTAAATAGTTTTATGCGTGACGGCTTGTCTACTTGGGTGCCAAGAATATTAAAACAGGGCTATGAACTTCCAGAAAGTTTGTCCATCGTGTTAACTCTCGTCGTACCCGTGTTTGGTGCTATAGGTGCTTTTGCGGCAGTACCTGCGAACAAAGTTATTAAAAACCCTATAAATCTATCCGCCGTGTTCTTCCTCGGCGAAGCAGTGACGGTGGGTTTGATAGCGCTATGCTTCAACGTTAGTATGTGGCTTGTTCTTTTGTTGTTGGGGTTAGTAAATATGTTTTCGCAAGGTATTTGCAATTTGCTTACAAGTATTTTACCTCTCACCATGCGTGATAAAATTAACTCTGGCTTCCTATCTGGGTTATTTAACGGGTGTGGATACATAGGCGCAACCATAAGCACTTACGGGCTTGGATGGCTTCAAACGTTGGGGATGCAGTGGGTAAATATTTTTTTTATATTAACGGCGTGTGCACTCTTTCCCGTAATCGTATCGGTAGGCATAATAATTGCTAATAAAATCAAAACAAAAAAACAAACGCAATAGACCTAAAAAGTCAATGTTTTAACAAAAAGGGGATTTTATGAACGATAGCAACGCTAAAATTATTGTAAGCAAACAAGTAACGGGCAACGGGTCAGACCCGCTGACACAACACGTCGAATACGTTTGCCCTTGTGGTAAGGGAAAAATTATTTACGAAAACGTTCGTGGCTTTGACGACCGTTACGCTTGGATAGAGTGTGACGAGTGTTCTAAAAAGTACGATATAAAGTACGGCAACGGACACTTTTGGGAACTCGTTAAAAAATAACGGGCGACTAAAAGAAGGTATAAATATAAAAATAAAAAGCCGAAGGCAGGTTGCCTTCGGCTTAAATTTATATTTAAATATATATGCTGATTAAAAAACAAAATAATGCTATTATAACTAAATTATGCCCTGTGGTAAAAATTTTGCGTTGTGGGTTATAATATCTTTAATATCATAAGAAATTACCATATTTTTAAATAAAAATTACTATAATTATTTTTGATGTTATAGTAGTATTTAATCATAAAAACCTTTTAAATTAGTAGTTAAAGGAGTTGTTATGGCATTTTATAAAGGCAAACCCGATATTATTATAAAAAACGGCACTATAATTGATGGAAGCGGTGTTGCAGGCTATTTTGCAGACGTTGCTATTAAGGGCGACAAGATTGACTATATAGGCAATTTAAAAGACGTAGATGCCCCGCTTATTATAGACGCAACGGGCAAATACGTAACACCGGGGTTTATTGACGTGCATACACACTCTGACCAAAATATTTGGGTTAACCCAGAAGCGCACAGTTCCGTTCGTCAAGGCGTTACAACTGAAATCGTCGGTAACTGTGGTATGAGCATGCGCCACTCTCATAACGTGCAAGATTTTGACCCTAAGGGTAAAAATATTCAGTGCGTTTACGATATGGTCGGTCAAAAAGATATACCTAAAGGCGCAATGGCAAATGTGTTGGATAAGTTTGACGCTATGGGTGCGTCTATGAACCTTGGCTGGCTATGTGGACATAACGATTTACGTGTTATTGCAGGTGTTAATACTGAAAAGGCAAGCGAAGAACAATTTGCAATAATGGAAAGCTTCTTGCGTGAAGCGATGGAAGCCGGCTTCGTTGGGTTTTCAACCGGTTTAGAGTTTGACCCCGGTATTTTATGCAAGCCTGAAGAGGTTGAGCGTTTGGCAAAAGTGGTTGCTGAATACGACGCCAACTATTCAACCCATATGCGTGACGAAGGCACGTATATTGTTGAAGCCGTTGAAGAATTCTTAAACGTTATTCGCAAAACGGGGCTTCGTGGAACAATTTCACATCTAAACGTTAAATACGATAACGGTATACCTAACGAGTATTTGTTTAAGTGTATGCAAATGGTTAAAGATGCAAGAGAGTTCGAGCACCTAAACGTGTACGCCGATATGCTTCCCACGTGTTTTTCTACGGGCTGTGTGCTTGCAATGCTTCCACCGTGGCTATATGCTGACGGGTGGGATAAGGCTAAACAAATTCTTGCAGATAAGGACGGTAGAGAAAAGGTTAAGGGTGATATGAATCGCTACTGGCGTTTCCTAGCGGACGGGCAGTGGGATAGGCTTTTGAAGGTCATTGCGCCGTATATGCCGGAAGTATCTAAAAAATCGTTTGCAGAAGTGGTTGAAGAATGGGGCAAAGAGCCCATTGACTGCTTCTTAGATATAGTTCAAGCCGCACCAGATATTTCCGATATCAGAAACGCTACGATGATAGGCTTGCAATTTAAAGAAGAAATTATGATTGATAGCGTTATTAAAGACCCCGTATATTTGTGGGAAACCGACGGCTTCGTTGCATCTACCGAAGGTCCAACCGCTTCTACTAATATGCAGACGTATATGTCGACGGCGTATTATTTGGTTAGATACGTGCGTGAACTTAAAGCAATCAGTTTAGAAAGCGCTATAAACAAAATGACCTATCGTGCGGCACAGCACTTTAAGTTAGATAAGCGTGGCTTGTTGACCGAAGGATATTACGCTGACGTCAACGTGTTTGGTTTGGACGATATTAAAATTAACGCAACCTTTAACGACCCCGCACGTTATTCCACGGGTATGAAAGCGGTTATAGTAAACGGTACGCCCGTCGTTATGGATGACGTTCATACGGGGGCACGCCCCGGCAAAGCGTTAAGACATTTGCCCAAATATTAATTTTCTTGCAAGGATACTTTAATGATAAACCCCCGATGCCTAACTTGGCATCGGGGGTTTTAAGTCAATATTTTAAAATTTTTACGGTGTCTGTTTAAAAGATGTTAAAAGCGAAGTGTATTCCGCCCATCGCTCTTTCCTAATAGGCATAACGGGGTGTTTTGGGTCGTCAAAAATAAGCACTAATGCGGGGCGTATACCGTTATGATTGGTGGTAATATGCCAAGAGATAAGTTTGTTTTGTTTAATTAGTCGCTTTGCAGTTGCGTGATAGTTAAAATACCCCATAAGCATAGATTGTGTACTTAATGCAAAACTATTAAAAATAGTAGACAAACGTACCCTTTTTTGCTTGCTTTTAATATTTTAAAGTATTATTATATACTTGTTGAAAACGAACGGGGTAAATCATTATGAACAACGTGCTTAATGCTGGCAATAATGAACGTTTAAGAAACTTTGCTTACAAGTTTCTTATTTTTACTTCTTTTTTCTTATACGTTGTTTTATACGCTTCAAGGAACTTATACGTTGCCGAAAAAACCACCCTTGAAAGCGTGGGGATAGGCTCTCTTACGCAAATTACCGCTACGATGGAATATTATTTTTATTCCTACGCTATAATGCAAGTTATTATTTGCTTTTTTATGTCTAAGGTAAACGTAAAGTGGCTTATCACTATAACCATAAGCGTGTCCTCAGTACTAACTATTTTAGTTGCGTTTGCTACGAACGTTGCACAACATTGGTGTCTTTTTATTGCAATGGGCGTTTGCCAAGCGTGTATTTGGGGTGCGCTGCTTAAAAATTTGGGCAAATATTTGCCGGAAAAGATGCTTGCCTCCGCTAACGTGACAATGGCTTCAGGGCCATCTATGGGCTTCGTACTATCATACGTGGTTGCGGCCCTTTTCGGCGAAGATTGGACAACTCCTTTTATTGTACTTGGCATAGTATTAATAGTTTGCATAATCGTTTACTTTTACGCCGTAACGTTGGCAAGTAAATTCCCAAGGCATATAGAACTTCGCCACGTGGTACACGAAGACGGCACTGAAGAAGACGTCGCTAGTGTAGATAACGACTTTATACACCTTAACAACAAAAAAAGGGTGGTTTGGTTTTTTATCTTTTCAGCCTTGGTAGGCCTACTTTTTGCAGGACTTTACAGTGCGGTTACCAACAACTTGGACCTTTTCTTAAAGCAGATTGGTGGTTTTGACAATACGCTTTCTAAATATATAACCGTTCTGCTTCCCGTAATGGTGCTTATAGGTCCGTACTTAATGGTAAAGGTGTGCGATAAGTTTACCGACTTTATTAAAGTATCGCTCGTGGGGCTATTGATTTGCTTATTCTGTCTTTTGCCACTACTATTCTTCTTCGACGTGAACGTTTGGCTATCGCTACTTATTATACTTACTTTCTTAGTCGTTTTGAACGGCGTGCGTTCGGTTACTCTTTCGATAGCGTCGCTTAAACTTCGTGATAAGATTGATACGGGTCTTTACTCTACTGTGGTAAATATACCGTCCTCGCTATTTACGGGTGTTGGGCCAAAAATCTTTATTTTATTTATTGATAACCCTGCACTTTCAGTTCATCAAAACTGGACGAACACATTCTTGCTTTGCGTAATTTGGTGTTTTGTTATCGTACTACTTTTAGTTGGCTTAATATTGTTAGTTAAATTTTTGCATAAAATAGATAGAAAAGAAAAAAAGGCTAGCGCTTAGCCTTTTAGTATACAGTAAAATATTTTTAGGGATAAATTATCATGGAAGTACTTTTTAGTTTAGCAATCGCCCTTTTTGCGGGGCTTATGCTCTCTCGTTTAGCAAAGTTAGTGCAACTGCCCGCCGTTACGGCGTATCTAATTGCCGGCCTTTTATTAGGACCGTGTTTAATAGGTTCTTTTGGTGTTAAAGGGCTTGGGTTTGTAAGTTTTGAATACATAGAAGGTCTTTCAATCATATCGGAAGTTGCGCTTGGCTTTATTGCGTTTTCAATCGGTAACGAATTTAGGCTTTCACAACTTAAAACCATAGGCAAGCAAGCCACTGTTATAGGTATTTTGCAAGCGGTTGTTACTACCGTTTTGGTGGACGCAGCGCTTATTACTTTGCATTTTATTATTCCAAAAAGCCTACCGCTCCCCGTGGCAATAGTGTTAGGTGCAATAGCTTCTGCAACCGCACCTGCCGCAACCTTAATGGTTGTTCGCCAATATAAAGCAAAAGGTCCGGTTACCGATACGCTACTTCCCGTAGTTGCTTTGGACGATGCGGTTGGCTTAGTGCTTTTTTCTGTATCGTTCGGCGTGGCAAAGTCGCTTATAAACGGCTCTGCCGACGTTGTTTCAATCGTGTTTGAGCCACTTGTTGAAGTAATTTTATCTATCGGTCTTGGCGCTGTGATGGGATATTTGTTTACCTTTTTTGAAAGATTTTTCCACTCACGTTCTAAGCGTCTTGCTATGAGCGTCGCTTTCGTGCTACTTACGGTTGCAGTTTCAAATTTAAGCTTTACGATAGGCACTTTTCATATTGCTTTCTCGCCGTTGCTTTCTTGTATGATGCTTGGTACTGTTTTCTGTAATATATGCGATTTTTCTGCCGAACTTATGGATAGGCTTGACAGATGGACTGCGCCGTTATTTATACTTTTCTTCGTGCTGAGTGGCGCTGAATTAGACCTTAATAAAATGTCAAATATTCTAGTCGTCCTAATCGGTATAGTATATATCGTGTTCAGATGTCTTGGCAAATACTTTGGCGCAAACCTTTCTGCAAAGATTACAAAAGCACCACCCACCGTAATAAAATACTTGGGTATAACCTTGTTCCCGCAAGCAGGCGTTGCACTTGGTATGGCACTTAAAGCATCGGCACTTGGCGAAATGGGTGTGCTTGTTGCAAATATAACCTTGTTCTCAGTTCTTATCTATGAGCTTGTAGGACCTTTCTTAACCAAGGTTGCCTTAACCAAAGCGGGCGAAGTTGACCCCGAAGGCAAAACGAGTGCACGTGGTAAGCCCCATATTTAAAAGTCAATATTTTGATAAAAAGTTACAAACTAAAAGACGGCTAAATTTAGCCGTCTTTTTTGTTTTTGTTATGCTTAATTTATTTTTTATAAATAACGTTGCCTTCACGTACGGTAAGGATTACGTTAAATTCGCCGTCAAGCACGGCAAAGTCGGCACGCTTGCCTACTTTTATTGAGCCGAAATCCTTATCAATTTTAAGATTTTTAGCGGGGTTTATAGTTGCAAAGTCTACAGCGTCGGTATAGGGTACGTCGCAAGATAATACCAAGTTCTTAATTGCAACGTTCATTTTAAGCGTACTGCCAGCCAATGCGCCGTTACGTAGTCTTGCTTCGCCGTTTTTAACTATAACTTCTTGACCACCAAGTTCGCTTAAACCGTCGGGTAGGTGTTTTGCACGCATACTGTCCGTTACCAACGTAAACTTATCGTGTGGTTTGTTTTTAATCAAAAGTTGAATTGCGGGCTTACTTAGGTGGATAAGGTCACAAATTGCTTCGCAGTTAAGCTCGTCAAAAAGTAGTGCGCTTCCAACCACGCCAACGTCCCTATGGTGCAAACCCTTTTGGGCGTTATACGTGTGCGTTACGTTGCTTAGACCGTAACCGATAGCCTTTTCTACATCAGTATAGCTTGCGTCGGTATGACCTGCACTTGCAACTACGCCAAGTTCGGTCATATGTTTAATTAGGTCGGTAGCACCCTCGGTTTCGGGGGCAAGACTTACTATTTTAATATTATTACCACTGTCGGCAAAGTATTTATCGAACACTTCAGCCTTGGGCTCGGCAACGTATTCCAATGGTTGTGCGCCTATATGCTTAACTGAAATAAACGGGCCTTCAAGGTGTACGCCAAGCGCTAAAGCACCCTCAGGGCTGTTTGCTTTTTTATACTCGTTTACTGCTTTAAGCGCCTTAGTGATATTTTCAGGGCTTTGGGTCATAGTGGTGGGGCAGAAGGTAGTAGTGCCCTCGCTCGCTACGGCTTTTGCAATGGTGGAAAGTGCTTCCACAGTGCCGTCCATAGCATCTGCACCCATAGCACCGTGTATGTGCTCGTCAATAAACCCGGGCAAAACGACGCAGTCAGCCGTTACGGGCAAAACTTCGGTAATTTTGCTTTCGTCGTCACCAATATATGCTATTAAGCCGTTTTCAATGCCGACGTTTGTTTTTATAATGCCTTTATTCTCTACGTAACAAGATACGTTTTTAAAACCTTTCATTTGCAGTCTCCATATAATATTTTTATCAATCTAATTTTATCATTATACGGCACGCTTGTCAATATTAAGTAGTAAACTAAAATATATTTTCCACTGCGATTGAAAAGGTTTTTGGTATTTGTTCGGTAAGTTCTAAAAGCACTTCTACTTTAGATATGGCGTCCTCCCACTGCTTGTCACGAACTAACGTTACCGCTTCGGATAGCCATAGGTCTACTTCTTTTATTTCGGTATGTGGAATTAGTATATGCAAGTATCTTTTTTTGTTTAGCCAATTTTTTTGAACGGCGTAAACGTCTTCTTGGGTTGCGGTTTTGTCATCCACCTTGTCATATAACACTTCTAAAACGTCGTGAAATTCTGTAAACTCGTTCTTAATAAAATAGCCTTCCCATAGGGCGGCGGATAAAATAATAACGCCAACGCATATCATTGAAATTATCGTTTTTACCATTTTTGCACCCCCGTAATATTAAAGTTTAGTATGCGATACTTTTCTTTTTTGGTTTTAAAATACGTTCTTCCATTGCCGTCTATGGTCATTACTTCGGTATTTTTAAGTTTAGCGTTCTGCTCGGCAATAAAATCGTGTATCGCTTTGGCGTCGGCGTTTATGAATTTTAGGTTTCTGTTTACTATCTTGCCGTTGTTCACTATAAGAAGCGGTAAAGACGTGTCAGTCGGTTGCTTTGACGGGTTTTCTAAGGTGGACAGTTGACCGTTAGATTCGTATATAGCGTAGTCTAAGTCGTCCAAAGAAAAATACCCTGACGAGCGCATTGACTCTATAAGGTCGTCTACGCCAAGGTTGTTCTTCTTAAGTTCGTGCATTTTTACGCCGAACTTATCAATAACTATACTTGGTTTGCCCGAAATTACTTTTTTTGTAAAATCCCCGCACTGTTCTAAAAGAGAGAATAGTTGGTGCAAAACAAACAGTGATAGCACTGCAATAACCCCGTATATAAGGGGTATTGAAACGTCTGCCATCGGCACGCACGCAAGGTCGGCTATAATAAGGGTAACTATAAATTCAAACGGTTGCATTTCGCCAATTTGTCGCTTACCCATAAGGCGCATTACCACTATCAAAAGAGTAAAAATCACAAAAGTTCTTATAAACGTTATTGCCATAGTGTTTTTAGTATGGGCAACGCCTATTTTTTTATGCCGTTTGCGTTGACTATAATTGGCGTTTATGATATTATAAATGCATAGAGTAACGAAGATGCGTTAAGTGTTGCAAAATGGGATGTCGTTTGCAAACGAAAGGTTTACCTGCGGTGTCTTCGTGCGTCCGCTATAATTTTACTAAAGATAGGCTACGGCTGTATTTTTGTAAATTCTATCGGTCTCTCTAAAAACTTTTTTAGGAGATTTTTTTATGCTAAATTTACTTAGTGGCTATTTAAGTAACGTTATGTTTGACAAGGCGTTTGATTTTGCCTACATATTTAAAAGCATAGTTACAAAATGGTATTTATATCTTGCGCTTGCATTGGTTATAATTTGCGTTGCATTGTTTGCGTGCTTAATTAAGCAACCAAAACGCAATAATCTAACTAAAACTCAAAAAATAGCAAATATTGCTATGCTTGCTGCCTTATCGGTTGCAGTAAACGTTTTGCAGATTCCTACACCGATGGCACAATTTTCGTTGGTGGCTACCGTTTGCTTTGTTGCCGGTGTGCTTTTAGGTCCGGTCGAAGGTTTTGCCGTTGCGTTTATTGGCGATTTGATTGCAGGCATTGTTGCTCCGTTAGGCGTATATAGCCCAATAATAGGTATTGGCACAAGTTTATTCGGTTTAGTGCCGGGTATAATTTTTTCTTTCTGTAAGGGCAAGGTGTGGTTAAAGGCCGTTGTAGCATATTTAATAACTTTTGTGCTAACTTCTGTTTTGCTAAACACTATAGGGCTATCGCTAATATATCCAAAATACTACGTTTTGGCTGAACGTGTGTTGCTATTACCGGTAACTTTGTTGTTCCATGCATTAAATTGCTTTATATCAGTATTGCTAATTAAAACTTTCAAAAGGGTATTGCCAAAGGGTAAGTTTGTTATATAAATTTGTTGTAAAAATAAAAAACGGCTTGGTTAAGCCGTTTTTAGTTTTTTCTTAAATAAAACCTTTTTAACCTTTTGTGTGGCGGAACTAAACTTAACTATTCCAAGCCCAAAGTACAGAGCAAGATTAAAGGCGACCATAAAACCACCCGAAAATACTAACGTAAAAAACGTGCCGAGTAGTGGTAAGAAAAGTTTTTCTAACATAAAGCCGAACATAATCGTGGGGATAACGGTTAGCGTTGAGCCTACCACGAAAGGTAGATATTTAGGTTTTAAGGGGCAATGTTTGTTAAGCAAAACAAGGTTAAGCACGCTGGTTAGCCCGTATACGAAAGTAAAACCTATAAGCAAGGCGTACACACCCACGTATGCGGGTAAAAACCACACCGAAGCAAGCATTAAAACCCCACCTATAATGAAAAATTTAAGCGATTTGTGTTCTAAGCCGATAGAGTTTAGCATGCTCGTGGATAGGTTAGATAAACTCATAAAAAGCATTAAAAACGCACTTGCCGTTAAGTATTTGCCACAGTTTACGCTGTTAAAAATCAGCACGCCTATTTCTTCGCCACAAACGAAGAACACGGGTATAAACAAAACGGTGGTAGTAGTGGCAAGTTTCACGGCTTTTTCCACGTCACGCTTAAGATAAAAGTCACGCCGTTTGTAATAGTTTTCGGCAATTTCAGGTATTAAGACAAGCGTAAAAGAGCCTATAAGTGTGGTGGGGATAAATAGTATTGGAAGCGCTTGCCCGCACGCCGCACCAAACATACCCATTGCAGTGCTTTCGCTAAGCCCAGACGCAATTAGGCGCATTGGCAATATAATCGACACCAAAGACACCGCTAAAGAATTTGCAGTTCGCATAGCCGTAATCGGCGCTGATGATTTTATTAGGGGTTTAAGTTCAGAAAGCGGGTTTTTAAGTTTATTTTTGCGTATAAAGAATACGGCTGTTGAAAGAGCAAACGAAAATAGGTAAGATATAAGCACGGCTAAGCCCGCACGTTTTGCACCTTGGTAAACGTCGGTAACGCCCGTTATCAAAACTATTCCGCACACAATCATGCAAACTTCTTCTAATAGTTCTATCACGCTATAAGGCAAGAAATCTTTGTTGCCCCAAAAAACGCCACGAAGCACCGAGTATACCGACGTAAAAATTAGCCCTGGTAATACTATTAAAAAGACGTTAAGGCAACGCTTGTCGGCAAACAAGAAATTGAACTTTCCGCCAAAAAATAAAAATATTAAGCATACGGGAAGCGCCACTGCAAGCGTAAGCGTAAGCCCTGCCGATATTACACGATATACACGCTCAAAATCGTTTTCTGCACGATACTTGGTGATTAGCCGTGATACCGTTACGGGCGTACCCGAACAGCACGCCGTGTAAAGCAATCCAAACACCGATAACGCTACTTGATATAGTCCTACGCCTTCTTCGCCAATGGCTTGCGACATAAATATGCGGTATAAAAACCCTAAAAATTTTTCACTTACCGAAAACACCGTTACTATTGCTACTGTCTTAAAAAACCGTCTCAAACCACGCCCCCTAAAAACAATTAGTACGTTAATAATTCTATTCGGCAAAATTCTTAAATATAATAGCAGTATGAAAAAGATATTATATAGGGTGCAGAAGGGCGATACGTCTTTTAGCGTTGCGCAAAGGTTTGCGTTGCCCGTAAGCGTACTAATTTGCGATAACAACTTAAAAGGCGAACTTATCGGTGGCGAAATTTTAGTTGTAAATCTTTTGGACTGCACGTTATATACCGTAAAACCTACCGACACCTTGCTCGGCTTGTCAAAAAGGTTTAATCAACCGATAGAAGAAATAAAAAGTCGCAACAAATTAGAATACCTTTTTTACGGTATAAGCATTTGGGTGTAAGGGGGTAATGTAATTATTTCGTTTTATATAGATTCACAATTTCTTTTTTCTTGTGAAGGGCATAATTATATGCAAGTTTAGTGCCACTATTACGACTTTTTGGTAATAATTTATTGTGGTAGTTGCGATAGCAACTTAAAATTTAACTTGTTTAAATTTTAACATCACATAGTTTATATTAAATTTAATAATAAAAAATTAGAATTAGTAATTCAACCCAGATAGGGTAGCGTAAGGGATGTTTTGTAATTCTGGTTCAAAATCAAGATTGTCAATGATAGTGAACGTATACACTTTTTTGCAAAGGATGTTTCCACTAGATATATAAATCACATTACTAAAAAACAAGCAACACTTATGTTGGTGTTGCTTGTTTTTTTTTGTTATTTAAAGATATTATTTATTTTAGTTTTTACTTCTTCTGTCTTAAAGAATTTTGTGTCGAAATGCATAGTATGAGACTCTCCAGCATCGCCATATAAAACCCCTATAACCTTAATTTCGTCATTAAATATTAATTCAAATTCTAATGTAATTTTGTGTTCTATTGCTAATTTTATTAAATTAAAAAACAATGATTCATCTGTGTATATTTCAATTAATTTATATTGTTTTCTGCTAAAAAGCTTCTTGCCAGTATGAATTACTTTTATATTATAGTCATTAGTTGATAGAACTTTTTCAAAAAAAACATCGTTTCCTTCTGTGTTAAATTGTAACTTTATTTTAAAAGGTGAGAATAAAGTTAATACTTCTGTAACTTTTTCAAACTCATCTTTTTCATTTTTGAATAAGTTATGGTTTAAAAATATGGTAACAAAATTTTTTTTCCAACCTTTTAAAAATTCAACAGTGTTCATAATATCTCCTTTTATTTTGTGCCCCCTATGATTCCGCCAATAATTGCTCCGATAGGAAAGTGTTTTATTAAACTAGGTAACCATTTTAATCCTTTTATGCTTTCAATTAGTGTATGTAGATGCAATCCGAATTTTGTTCCAACATCAAGGCGGGCATATTTGCCGAATTTAATAAGTGTTCCTCCAACCTCTTTAAAATGTTTAAGAGAATTTGGAGATAGAATTTTAATACCAGTTTTGCCGATATTGATTCCAGATTTAGCCCCAACGGTTAGTCCATTATTTGTCATAATCTTAGCTGCGACTTTGAATCCTCCACTAAGAATTTGTGCACTTCCAACAAATATTCCTCCCCACATAAATCCATCTGCAAGGGTGTCTTCAATATTGTAAAAGAAATTCTTGTTGTTTGCAATATTTATAATGCCAGCCACTCCGATACTTACAGCCATACAAATTCCCACTTGAATTGCTGTATTTAAAAGAGCAGTGCCTATAGCTGCTATAATAGGTGTACCAGTTCCAGCAGTGACAACGCTAACAACTATACCTACTACAATAAATAGCCCACCAATAATCCATTTTAACCAATTAGGAAGGTTTCCATCTTCGTCAGTTGTATTTATTGGATTGTTTAAACAATAAGCATACAAATTTAGACCATTTGAAAAATCTTGTGTGACATCTAGCATTGAAACATCATCTGCATTAATAAACCTGCCAGTTTCAGGATCGTAGTAACGACTATTTAGGTAATATAAGCCAGTTTCAAAATCGTAGTAGTATCCACGATAGCGGAATGGGTTTTTTATTGCAATAAATTGTACCACATTGCCAGTATTAGTGTAACTCTCAGAGCTAGAAATGTCAAGTGGTTCATTGGTCTTTGCATCAAAGGCTTTATGATTTCCCCAAGCGTCATATGCATATTCGACAATTTCTTCACCATTAGAATCAATAATTCCTATTATATCACCTTGGAGATTCTTTTTATAGTAAAAATCATGGTCAAGAGATTGTTCATTATATGTTGCATTTTCGCTCGTAATATGGAAACCTGTAATTCCTTCTGCACCATAGTAAAAGGTAAGATCGTTGCAGCAATCATGTTGCTTAATTATTTTGTTTCCGTTTAGGTAGTAACTAATACTAAAAGTATTGTCGCATTCATCACACTTAACGTTTTCTTCATCAGCAACATTATTACATCCACAATTAGCTAAATTTACAATTTTCTTAGTTCTTATTCCGTTCGCATTATAAGTGTATGTTGCAACATCTGTAAATTTATCTAACTGTCTACCATGTGACCATTGTAAAACTTTGTCACGATATTTTGTAGGGTTGCCTAGATTATCATATTCAAATGACTCATCATTATAAGATAATAATTGATCACGCCAACCTGAGATAGGGTAGACATAATGAATATTTTGTAATTCTTCTTCAAAATCAAGGTTGTCAATAATAGTGAAAGCATAAACTTTCTTGCAAAGAATATTTCCACCTGCATCATATTCAAATGTAGTAGAGGTGTTAAACGCTTTATTGTCTTCACGAACTATTCGAGAAAGAGAATCGTATTTATAGCTTGCAATTAGTTTATTATACTGTCTAACTTCGGTAATGTTGCCTTTTTCATCGTATTTATAAGTTAGATTGTCGTTTATTACGTTGTTAGTTGCAAAATTGATTTTAGAAACAAGATTTGATGTGTAGTTACCTTTTTATTTAATAAATTTAAAAAAGAACATATTAGAGAGATATCTCTCTAATATGTTCTCGATTTACATACATACCTAGGTAAATATTGCGAAATAATTATTCTTACTTTATTTATTAGAATATCGCCATTTTTTATAGGTCTCTAAGAAGAGATTTTCATTATCTAATATACCTGCAAGTTTAAATATAAGTTTTGTTGATTTGCTTGTTTTTATACGAACTTGTGGATTTATCTTAGATTTATCTATAATAATATCTTTGTAATATACCTTCTGTTTTCTACGCCAAAAATTTTGAATTATAAAATGGTCTTCATTTACAATTATTTTATAGTTTAAATAAAGTAAAACTAAATATCCACCAGGTATTATTGCTATTAAAATAATTATACTTGCATATACTATTTTTTCGATTTCAGTGGATGTCGTTTCTAAAAACCAACAAAATATAGTTAATGAAAGGAGTACAAGTGCACAAATTATACCAATATAGAAAAATATTTTTTTGGGCTTAATAATATTGGATAATTTTTTATTGTTCTTAGTAATATTTTTTTGCGAAAGTAAATCCTTTAAAAGAATTCCAACGAAATTTAATATTAAAATTGTTGATAATATCCAAATTGTATCCTTCATAAATCTCCTTAACCAAACATTGCATTTATTAAGTGCTTAAAAATTTCTTCATTGGCAAAATTAGAAGTAAGTGTATTGAAAATTAATACTGTAAGTGAGCTATTTTTTAAAAGAGCGGTTGCATTTTTTAATTGGTAATTTACAAGATTCAAGGCCCCCTTACCGCCTCGTAGAGAATAAACACCATTTGCAATTTTGGAATTAATGTTTTTAAGAGAATCTTTCAACATTAAAGTTTTATTTGTTAATCCGTGTTGTGCTCCTGCTTGAGATCCTAAAATGCCACCAATAATTCCAAATACAGCAGCTTTTCCATAGTTCACATTCCCTGTAGCAATTAAGTCGTTTGCCATTGATTGAACGAAGCTAGTTGCACCCATTGCAATGCCAGCACCTAATGCACCTAATGCACTACCGCCAATTAATCCTGTGATGGCACCAAATCCAACATCCAAGAAAAATTGTCCCCAACTGAAGCCGTTTCCTGATGATAATTGAGTAATTACAGATGTAACTCCTCCAATAGTGGCACCAATGAGCATGCCAGCCAACATGGTTGTTGCAACTCCTCCTGTGGCAATAGTCAAAGCTACTGTTGCTACAACAACCACAACTGCAACAACTGCTATTATTAACCAATCCCACCAAGCAGCACCGGTTTGGTCACTATGCATGATAGGGTTATTATTGCAATAAGCAAATAAATTTAATCCATTTATAAATTCCTTACCATTGGATAATACAGAGATGTCATCTGCATTGATAAATCTACCAACTGATGGATCATAGTAGCGACTATTTAGGTAGTATAGACCAGTTTCAAAATCGTAGTAATAAGAACGATATCTGAAGGGGTTTTTAATTGCAAGGAATTGTACTATATTGCCAGTATTAGTGTAACTCTCAAAGCGAGAAATGTCAAGCGGTTCATTGGTCTTTGCATCAAAGGCTTTATGATTTCCCCAAGCGTCATATGCATATTCGACAATTTCTTCACCATTAGAATCAATAATTCCTATTATATCACCTTGTAAATTCTTTTTGTAGAAGAAGTCATGATCGAGATTCTCCTTATTATATAATTTATTATACTCTTTTAATAGCGGGATTCTTCTTTTGCAAATTAGTAACGACTTGCCAAGACAAATCATTAAATTCACTCATACTGCCAAACAAAAAAGTTGTAGCACCGTTGTTTATAAGAGTAACAACGACATCGTTTAACAAGGAAGCTAGTTCTTCCGAGTTCTCAACTGTCCTATGACCAATAAAACAAACTTTCATAACCTCTCGACCTCTCGCTTTTTCGTGGAATTCCACAATCTATTATAGCAAAAAAGTAACAACGTCAATATCGTGGAACTCCACGAGATAATAATTTCAATAATTCATATAATATTTTCGTGGAATACCTATATGGAATACCACGAAGGTGTTTATATGAATATCAACGATGCTATAATTAAACGAATAGAAGAGATTTGTAAAGAAAAGAATATAAACGTTTGCGGGGCGACGCTAAGCGGTGGTAAGTCACCGTCCGCTATTTACGACTTGATTAAGGGTCGAACTAAATGCTCAAAGGTGTCAACCATAAAGGCGTTTTGTCAAGGTGCGGGGATAACCTTGTCAGAGTTTTTTGATAAAGATTATTTTAATGATTTTGAAGATTAAAGAAAAAAAGCAAGCAAAATTTTGCTTGCTTTTTTATTTTTAATAACTTGGTAAAAGCCCAGTAGATTATTTTAAGAATTTTAGGCTATTCAAACTGCTCGGCGTGATGGGGGCATTTTAGGCAAATTTCCCTAAAATCTTGCTTTTCGGTAAACTCTTTGCTTAAAATAGTTTGCTTTATCGCCCTTAGTGCGACCATACAAACTTCGTAGCAATCGTATTCTAATATAAGTTTATTGGTTATGGGGCATATATATTGCTTTTGCATACTTAATTCTTTGACGTTATATTTTCGTCACTCTTTTCTAAAATGCTTTTAAGTAGGGGGTAAAGGTTTTTTGCCATATGGTAAAAGCCGTAGTCGTTTAGGTGGCAACCGTCTACCGTGCAGTTTTCTAAGTCATCTTTGGGCAACAGTGTTTCGCCGTCAACGAAGTAAACGTTTTTATCGCCGTCGGCAACCCCTTTTTCGTAGGTGGCTTTAATAACCGCCTTACGCTCAGTGCCGTCAACGTATCTTTGCGGATTAGTTTTTGATAGCATAACTATCGGCGTATCGGGGTGGGCTGAACGCACTGTTTTATAAAGGTTATAATGAGTGTTTTTTAGGTGATTAACGTCGGGGGCGTTGTGGTCGTAATCCAATACGTAAATAGACGGATTTAGTGACGCTAAATATTCGCAAGTAAACTGCTCTGCCCTGCAACTGCCAGAAGCACTTACGTTAAACACGTCGCTATCAAGCATTTCTGAAAGCCTTGCAACTAAGTCGCACCCCGGCCTAGACGCACAACCACCTTGTGTTATACTGTTACCGTAAAATACAATAGGGGTGGTATGAGTGTATTTTTCACCACACTCAACGAAGCAACCTTGCTTAACGCCGATATAAAGTTTTTTTACGCCACCGTATAGGGGCATAAACAGTTTAACTTGGTGGTCTTGGGCTTGGTCAATTACGCCAAATTCTATTTTACGTTCAAAACTTACTTTGTTCTGTTCAAAGTTTAGGTCGGTAAATTCGGGGGCAACTTGGGCAACGTATTTGCCGTTTGAATACACCGATATGCCATATAAGTTAAAAAGGGGCATTTTGGGTAAAACACCGCCTTCGGCAATACGCTCTTCCACTTTAAACATAAGGTATGGCGAATTGGTCTTAAACCTTATTCTGCCACCCGTGGTATTGTCTGCCGTAACCTTAAAGCCTAAGTTCATTTTTGCGCCCACTTCGGTGGGGAATTTTCTAAAATCCCCGTCGGACTCAGAATAATACATCCCGTAAACGTCAAAAGGGGGTTTAGAAGCATCGTAAAAAGTTTCGCTGTTTTCTGTAAAACTTTCAACGGCAAAGTTTTTATCAATTTTGGCAAGGTTGTTATTACACATTTCACACCTAAAAAGAAAACTGCCTGATACTCTCAGGCAGTTAAAGGTTAATTTATTATTTGCATTCGTCTGCTTTGCCTGCACAACCTAATACGTTGATGAGTTTGTGGCGAACGATTTCTTTAATATTTGCTCTTGCGGGCTTTAAGTATTCCCTTGGGTCGAACTTGTCGGGATGTTCGTTATAGAACTTACGGATAGTACCGGTCATTGCTAAACGAAGGTCAGAGTCAATGTTGATTTTGCAAACTGAAAGTTTTGCGGCTTGACGAAGTTGTTCTTCGGGAACGCCGATTGCGTTGGGCATTTTACCACCGTTTTCGTTAACCATTTTAACGTATTCTTGGGGAACTGAAGAAGAACCGTGTAATACGATTGGGAAGTCGCCAAGTTCTTTAGCAACTGCTTCCAAAATATCAAAACGTAGGGGAGGGGGTACTAAAATACCGTCTTCGTTACGTGTGCATTGTTCGGGGGTGAACTTATATGCACCGTGTGAAGTACCGATAGCGATTGCCAAGCTGTCAACACCCGTTCTCTTAACGAATTCAACAACTTCTTCGGGCTTAGTGTAAGATTCGTGACCTGCTTCAACCTTAACGTCGTCTTCGATACCAGCTAAAGTACCTAATTCGCCTTCAACGGTAACGTAGGGGTTGTGTGCGTGTGCATATTCAACAACCTTTTTGGTAAGTGCAACGTTTTCTTCAAAGGGAAGGTGGCTTCCGTCAATCATAACTGAGGTGAAACCGCCGTCGATACATGCTTTGCAGGTTTCAAAGTCAGGACCGTGGTCTAAGTGAAGTGCGATTGGAATTTCAGGGCATTCTTTAACCGCTGCTTCTACTAATTTAACTAAATAAGTGTGGTTTGCATACGCTCTTGCACCCTTACTAACTTGTAAAATAACGGGAGCGTTTTCTTCTTTACAAGCTTCAGTGATGCCTTGTACGATTTCCATGTTGTTAACGTTGAACGCACCGATTGCATAACCGTTTTTGTAGGCTTGTTCAAACATTTTTTTGGTGTTAACCAATGCCATATGTATATCCTCCAAATAAATAAATTCGTAAATAGTATCAAAGACGATAAAATCTAATCGATACAACTTTATTGTATACTATTTTTTGGCGAAAGGCAAATAAATTTATATTTTATTTACAAAATAGTTTGTAAATTTAGGCTAAAGTTGTATAATATTGATATAAACAGTTTAAAAAAGGAGCTTTTATGCGAGATAATAGAATTGATACGCTTGCTAAAAATCTAATTAACTATTCTTGTTCACTAAAAAAGGGTGAAAAGGTTTTAATCGAAGCCAAGGGTATAGATTACATGTTTGTTAACGCTTTGATAGAGCAAGCGTACGCAGTAGGGGCTTACCCCTTCGTAGAAATGTATGACAACAGGGTTAGCCGTGCGCTCGCCTTGGGTATGACTGAAGAACACGCAAAACTTCGTGCAAAGTACGCAAGTGCCCGCATGAGTGAAATGGACGCTTATATTGGTATACGTGGTGGTGAAAACTGCAACGAAATGTGCGACGTTCCTGAAGATAAAGTTAATATTGAAAACAAGTTTTATTCTCATCCCGTTCATCACGAACTAAGGGTTAAAAATACCAAGTGGGTGGTTTTACGCTACCCCAATCAAGGTATGGCTCAACAAGCGAATATGAGTACCGACGCCTTTGAAGAATTTTATTTTAACGTTTGCAACCTTGACTATTCTAAAATGGATAGGGCAATGGACGCCTTAAAGAAGCGTTTAGATAACGCCGATAAGGTTAGAATAGTTGCTAAGGGTACGGACGTAAGTTTTTCTATTAAAGGTATAGGAAGCACCAAGTGTTCGGGCGAAAGGAATATTCCCGACGGCGAAATCTACACTGCACCCGTAAAAGACAGTGTTAACGGCGTTATAACCTACAACACCCCGTCGGTTGAAAACGGTTTTAAATTTGAAAACGTTTGCCTTACGTTTAAGGATGGCAAAATTATTAGCGCCACTGCAAACGACACCGAAAAGGTTAACAAAATGTTCGATATTGACGAAGGGGCAAGATACGTTGGCGAATTTGCTTTCGGTGTAAATCCGTATATAACCAAACCTATGGGCGATATATTGTTTGACGAAAAGATTTCCGGCTCTATTCACTTTACCCCCGGTTGTTGTTACGAAGACGCTAACAACGGCAACGTTTCGGCACTTCACTGGGACTTGGTACAAATTCAAACCAAAGAGTACGGCGGTGGCGAAATCTATTTGGACGGAGAACTTATTCGTAAAGACGGCTTGTTCGTAACCAAAGATTTGTTGTGTTTAAACCCCGAAAATTTAAAATAGCCTATTAAAATGTTTGACTTAAACGGGCTTTTATTATAAAATATATTGGTAAATATTGAAAATATCTTTTTTGGAGGACATAAAAATGTCAAAAGTAACTAAAGTTGCAATTAACGGTTTTGGACGTATCGGTCGTCTTGCTTTCCGTCAAATGTTCGGCGCTGAAGGCTACGAAGTTGTTGCTATCAACGACTTAACCAGCCCCAAGATGCTCGCTCATTTATTAAAGTACGATACTATGCAAGGCAACTACGCTCGTGACCACAAGGTTGATTTTGCTGAAGCTGTTCTTAACGAAGACGGTTCTGTTAAAGAAAACGGCTACATCGTTGTTGACGGTAAGAAAATCACCATTTACGCTATGGCTAAGGCTGCTGAACTTCCCTGGGGCAAACTTGGTATTGACGTTGTTTTAGAATGTACCGGTTTCTACACCAGTAAGGCAAAGGCTCAAGCACATATCGACGCTGGCGCTAAAAACGTTGTTATTTCTGCACCCGCAGGCAACGATTTACCCACTATCGTTTACAATACCAACCACAAGACCTTAACCAAGGACGACCACATTATTTCTGCTGCTTCTTGCACCACCAACTGTCTCGCTCCTATGGCTAAAGCTCTTAACGATTTAGCTCCTATCGAAGCTGGTATTATGACCACCGTTCACGCTTACACCGGCGACCAAATGATTCTTGACGGTCCTCAAAGAAAGGGTGACCTTCGTCGTTCAAGAGCAGGTGCTATGAACATCGTTCCTAACTCTACCGGCGCTGCTAAGGCTATCGGTCTTGTTATCCCCGAACTCAACGGCAAACTTATCGGTTCTGCTCAACGTGTTCCCACTGCTACTGGTTCAACCACCATTTTAGTAGCTGTTGTTGATAAGGCTGTTACCAAAGAAGAAGTTAACGCTGCTATGAAGGCTGCTGCTAACGAATCTTTCGGCTATAACGAAGATGAAATCGTTTCTTCTGACGTTATCGGTATGAAGTTTGGTTCTTTATTCGACGCTACCCAAACTATGGTTCTTCCCATGGCTGACGGCAAAACTCAAGTTCAAGTTGTTTCTTGGTACGACAACGAAAACTCTTACACCAGCCAAATGGTTAGAACTATCAAATATTTCTCTGAAATTAAATAGTTTAAAAGATAAAATTAAAATCGGGTGCAACTGCACCCGATTTTTTTATTTGTTATATCTTCGTTAAGTATTTTTTAGTTTATCGTTTGGTTGTTGTTGCCAAAAAAGCAACCGCAACCAGTCGTTGAAATTAATGCGAGTAAAAGAAGTAGTTGCGTCGTGTTTATCGTGTTATTATTCACAAGTAAAAACAAAAGTGCTATGAGTGCAATATTGTTTGACTGCATAGTTTAACCCCCTTTTAACAAAAATCGGCATTTATGTATTATATGCGATAAATCTTTTAATGTTTCCATTTATTTTATAAGTTATAATGTATGTACACTTATAAATGAAAGGAGAGCGCTATGAAAGAAATGCTTCTTGACAAAAGACTGCAAACTATGGTGCGTGACTACGTACCTACGGGGGAAATTTTAGACGAGTTAGTGTGTTTTTTTTCCATATTTTCCGATTATACCCGCTTAAAAATGATTTCTGCACTAGCAATATCGGAAATGTGCGTAAGCGATTTGGCGACCTTGCTTAAGCTTAACCAAACCACCGTTTCGCACCAATTAAGGCTACTTAAAAATCTAAACGCCGTAACAACTAAAAGGCAAGGCAAGGTGATATTTTATTCCCTTCGCAACGAAACGCTTAACGACGTGCTTTTAAAAGGCGTGGAATTTTTAGGCTACTAACCACTTGTAATTTGGGCGTGTTTAGGGTATAATATTTAGGTGGATACTCTTAGCGAAAAACTTAAACTGTTGCCCGACAGCCCCGGCGTTTACGTAATGCTAAACGCTGACGGCGTTATTATATACGTAGGCAAGGCCAAAAACCTTAAAAACAGAGTAAGGCAATACTTTTTTAATAACGTTAAAACTGATAAAGTAACTGCAATGGTAAACAATATTGCAGACTTTTACTATATTATTGCACCAAGCGAGATTGATGCCCTTAGTTTAGAGAATAACCTTATTAAAAAACATAAGCCGAGATATAATATTCTGCTTAAAGACGACAAAAACTATCCTTATATAAAAATTAACCTAAAAGAAAAATATCCCACCTTTAAGGTAACACGCAAAATCGCTAAGGACGGTGCAAAATATTTTGGTCCGTTTATGGGTGGCGTTAACGTTAGGGGTGTTTTGGAAATTCTTAACACGGCTTTCGGCGTTAGACCTTGTACACGTGTTTTAAGTGAAAAACCGTGCGCTAAGCCTTGCCTAAATTACCATATAAAAAAGTGCACTGCACCTTGCTGTGGGTATATTTCAAGTGATGAATATTTGAAAAAGGTCAATAGTGCAATAGACTTCTTGTCGGGTGAAACGGACGACGCCAAAACCCTTTTGCAAGCGAAAATGCTATCTTCTGCCGAGCAAGAGGACTTTGAAAGTGCATTAAAGTTTAAAGAAGCACTTGCAAGCTTGCAAAAAATAGGGTTAAGAAGATTAACTGCCCTTAATCGATTTATCAATGCAGACGTGTTAGGGTATAGCAGTAACGGTGTGTACTCAGCAGTAAGCGTACTGTTCGTTAGGAACGGCAGAATGCTCGGGGGTAAAAGCTTTTCGTTTGAATCGGCGTGCGATAACGGGGAAGATGTTTTAAGGGAATTTTTGCTCAGGTATTACAAGGAAGGCAGTGATATACCCGATGAGTTAATAACGGGTATTACGGTTGCCGAGCAAGACGTTATTTTGCAGTGGTTTGCCCAAACGCTTGGCAAAAAGTTGGTGCTTACCCACGCCAAACAGGGCGTTAAAAAGCAATTGGTAGAGATGGCTAACGTAAACGCCACCGAATATTTAGAAAAGAATATTGATAAAATAAAGCACAAAAACGATATGACCGTTTTGGCGTGTAAAGCCTTGCAAGAAAAGTTGAGGCTTAAAAACTATCCCAAACGTATGGAATGCTTTGATATATCAAATATCAGTGGCGTTGACAAGGTCGGCAGTATGGTCGTGTTCGTTGACGGCGAGCCCGAATACGACAGTTACCGTAGATTTAAGATAACCACCTTCGAAGGCGCTGACGATTTTAGAAGTATGCAAGAAGTTCTTACTCGTCGTTTGGATAGGATGGTGGCTGACGAGAAGTTTCCTAAGCCCGACTTAATAGTAATCGACGGCGGTAAGGGGCAACTTTCTTCGGTTATGGAAGTGTTTAGCAAAAAAGGGGTTACGGATATTGACCTTATTTCACTTGCTGAGCGTGAAGAAGAAATATTTTTGCCAAACCAAAGTGACCCCGTGGTGTTGTCTAAGCGGGATTACACCTTAAAAATGCTTCAGCGCATACGTGACGAAGCACATAGGTTCGCAATAACTTATCACCGAAGTTTACGTGGTAAAAGGGCGTTATCTTCCGTTTTAGACGGCGTAAAGGGGCTTGGCAAAGTTAAAAAGAAGGCACTACTTGAATGCTTTAAGGATTTAAGTGGTATAGCGTCTGCAACTAAAGAACAACTTAAACAAGTAGAAGGTATAGGCGACGTGCAAGCGGGGCTTATAATTGAGTATCTTACTAAGGAAGGACTTAAATGAAATTTAAAATGATTATTTGCGATTTTGACGGAACGCTTGGCTGTCGGCCGGACGTTATTGAAGAAAACACCGTTAAAGCAATTAAAAAGTATATCGCAATGGGCGGTATTTTCGTAATATGTACGGGCAGAATGTTTGCTTCGGCAAAACTTATTTGCCAAAAATATGGTTTGGACGGTTTGGTGGTATCCTACCAAGGTGCTTCGATAGACAACGTTGCCACTGGCGAAGTTCTTCTGCGTGAAGGCGTTGACCCTAAACTTGCTTTAGAAGTTGCAACACGCCTTAAAAACGACGGGGCGAACTTCGTTGCGGATATTGATGAGATAATGTATACGGAACAAACCAGCTGGTACACCGATTTTCACCGTGAGTTTACCAAGGTGGTTATGGTTGACGACCTGCTTAAAACCATTAAAGACCTAAACCGCACAACCTCAAAGCTCGTGGTGGTTGACACCCCTGAGAAAATTACACGCCTTACTGAAAAATATCAAAACTTATATGGCGACGCACTTACCTTTAATAACGGTGCAGACACGCTTATGGAAGTGGTTAACCCCAAGTACACTAAGGGCAACGCCGTAAGGTTTTTGGCAAAGCACTTCGGCATACCTTACGATGAGATTATGACGGTGGGCGACTCTACTAACGACATCCCCTTGCTTGAAGGCGAGTGGTACGGCGTTGCAGTTGGCGACGCAAAAGAACAGCTTAAAAAGGTTGCCAAGGAAGTCACCTTACCTTTTAAAGATAACCCCGTTAAATACTTACTTGAAAAATATTGCCTTAACGGTTAAATACATAGGAATAAATTATGGACGAAAAAATTATTAACAATCAAATAACCGCACCCAACGTAACCGAACTGCCCGTAGTGGCGCTTAGGGGCAAGGTGCTATTCCCTAAAACTATACTTAATTTTGATGCGGGCAGACCCATATCCGTAAACGCCATTGAGCGTGCTTCTGAAAGCGACAATTTGGTGTTTATTGCTTCGCAAAAGAACGCCTTTATAGATGCGCCGAAAAAGGGGGATATTTCTACCGTTGGCGTAATTGCTAAAATAAGGCAAATTATAAAACTTCCGGGTGGCAACCTAAAGGTCAACGTCGAAGCAATTTGCCGTGGTGAAATATTAAATTTTACCAACACCAAAGACTATTTTAGTGCGGTAATTAAAGAGATTTTCTATTATCACACTTGTTCGGAAGCCGAAATTGAAGCACATCTTCGTATGGCGAAGAAGGCTTTTTGCGATTACGTTTTACTTGACAAGCGTATCGGCAAAGAAATGACTGCTTCTATTGCAGTTATAAACGATGCAAACGAGTTTATTGACAACGCCTTGTCGGTAGTGCCTTTTAAGGAAGCCGAAGTTCAAAAGGTGCTTAATCAAAGCGACACGTTAGAGCGCCTTGTTATGACCGCCGACCTATTCGGCAAGGAAATTGAAATTGCTAAAATTGAAAAGCGTATTTCGGGCAAGGTGCGTCAAAGCATTGATAAGAGCCAAAAAGAGTTTTATTTAAGAGAGCAACTTAAAGCCATACACGAAGAACTTGGCGATAATGAGGACGAAATTCAAAAACTTACCGAACAAATCAAAGCAAAAAAACTAAGTCCCGACGTTGAAGAAAAGGTGCTTAAAGAAGTTTCACGCTTAGATAAGATAAACCCGTCTTCGCCAGACTATTCAATTATTCTAAACTACTTAGATTGGATTAAAGAACTTCCGTTCAACGACTGCACGTCGGATACTGAGGACTTAAAGCAGGCGGAAGAAATACTTAACGCCGACCACTTCGGTTTAGAAAAGGTTAAGCAAAGAATAGTAGAATATCTTGCAGTGCTTCAACTGACAAAGCAAATCAAAGGTCCTATTCTATGCTTCGTAGGGCCACCCGGCGTGGGCAAAACGTCGGTTGCCACTTCTATTGCAAGGGCGCTTAACCGTAAATTCGTACGGATGAGCCTTGGCGGTGTTAAAGACGAAGCGGAAATCCGTGGGCATCGTAAAACTTACGTGGGCGCTATGCCGGGTAGAATTATTTACGGGCTTAAAACAGCGGGCTCGAGTAACCCCGTGTTCTTACTTGATGAAATTGACAAGCTTTCAGCAGATATACACGGTGACCCTGCAAGTGCGCTGTTAGAAGTTTTAGACCCCGAGCAAAACGTTACTTTTAGGGATAGATATTTGGAAGTACCTTTCGATTTATCTAAGGTAATGTTTATAACCACGGCGAACAGTTTAGATACAATACCTTATCCATTGCTTGACCGTATGGAAGTTATAGAACTTACCGGCTACACCGATGAAGAAAAACTTCAAATAGCAAAGCGTTATTTAGTGCCTAAAAAGATAAAGGCAAACGGTCTGACGGAAAAGCGTTTAGAGATTACTGACGACGCTATTAAAGAGATTATTGAAGGCTACACAATGGAAGCCGGCGTAAGAAATTTAGAGCGTGAAATCGACGGCGTTATTAGAAAGATAGCAACCAAGGTTGCCGTTAGTCCCCGCCTTAAAAAGCAGGTGATAGACGCCAAAGCCGTCGGCAAACTTTTGGGTGCAAAAAGGTATATTAAAGACGCTCCGTCAGAATTAGGCGAAGTTGGTGCTTGCACAGGTTTAGCGTGGACGAGCGTGGGTGGAACTACCTTGACCATAGAAGTTTCACTTATGTCAGGCAAGGGTGAAATCTTGCTTACCGGCAAACTTGGCGACGTTATGAAGGAGTCTGCAAGGGCGGCTATAAGTTATATCCGTGCTAACGCTGATAAATACGGCGTTGACCAATCGGTTTTTGAAAAGACCGATATTCATATTCACGTGCCTGAAGGTGCAACCCCAAAAGACGGACCGAGTGCGGGCATTACGATGGCTACGGCAATACTTTCAGCCTTTACAAAAAGGCCCGTTAAAAGCGGCGTTGCAATGACTGGTGAAATTACTTTGCGTGGCAAGGTGCTTGCGATAGGTGGCTTAAAGGAAAAATCGCTTGCAGCGTTTAGGCGTGGCATTAAAACCATTATTATTCCCAAAGCAAACGAAAAGGACCTTGCGGATATCCCGAAAGAAATTCGCAAGCAAATAAAATTTATTTTAGTTGATAACGTTTCGCAAGTTTTTGCAAAGGCTATCAACTACTAAGGAAAAAATGTTAAAGATTAAAAACGCAACCTTTATTACTAGTGTTGCCGACAGCAAAAACTATTACAAAACGGATAAGCCGGTCATTGCGGTTGCAGGCAAGTCTAACGTGGGCAAGAGTTCTATTATTAACATGCTTGCAAATCAAAAAAAACTTGCAAGAACGTCGGTTACCCCAGGCAGAACAAGGCTTATAAACTATTTTGATTTTGGCGACTTCGTTTTGGCGGACCTTCCCGGTTACGGCTACGCTAAGGTCGGTAAGGAAGAAAAGAAAAAGTGGGGCAAACTTTTAGAAGACTTTTTGGCAAAGCAAAAGCTATCATTACTTATTTCTCTTGTAGATATTCGCCACGAGCCGACGGAAGACGATAAAATGATGCTTAACTATTTATATCATTACGCTATACCGTTTGCACTCGTTGCAACTAAGGCGGACAAACTTGGTAAAACCAAAATAAAACCAAGACTAAAAGAGATTTCAGCGTCGTTAAGGGTTGGCATAGGCGATATAGTTGGGTCTTCAGCCCAAACGGGCTTCGGCAAGCAAGAAATTTTGGATATTATTGAAAAGGCTATAAACGTTAGTAAAGAAGGTATAGAAGATGTTTAAAAAATATGCACGTGCCGTCGATAATGAGCGGGAAAGGAAAGACCTTTTCGTGCACTACGTTTTGGGCGTGGTGTTTGCGGTGATTACTTATTTGCTACTTGCCGTAAGTTTTGTGGCGACCTTTATGATTGAAGACGGTATGCCACTTGAACAAGTTGCCCTTTTGGAAAACGTTATGGTGTTTTCAGCGTTAGGGTTTACCTTGTTTGGCATTGGCTGGTTAATAGTACATATTACCTTTAAGGCTCGCTTTAAGGCGATAGTAAAGCGCAGTACTTACGGTACTGAATCCCCGCAAGTTGCCGAGTATAGGCAAAACGTCGTTAACGAAAATCAAACGTTAAAAAAACGTACGGGTTGGTCCGTTTGGGTTATGATTGTTTGCATAGCCGTTTCGGTGGGGCTTATTGTGGTGGACACTATTAAAAACCCAGAAAGCGAAGAGATTTCTTCACCCATATTTATTATTTCGGTGGCAGTTGCCGTACTCGGTATATTAACGAACTTTTTTGCAAACTACTTTGCAAAACTTAAAAGTTTGGAAGCGGGCAATACGGCGGAACAAGCTTCAGACGTGCAACAAATAGACGCTATGCAAGGCAGAAAGTACAAATATAAGACGCACGAAGATAAAAACTTGCAAAACTATAAATATCTTTTCCCAACGGAAGAGTTGCGTTCGCAAATTGAAGAACTTAACGCAAAGCGTCAAAAACAAACATCGGTTTGCTTAATAATAGGCGTCGTGGTTGCCTTTGTAATCGCTACGTTTGCCTTTGGTGGAGAGATGCTGTTCGGCAGTCTTCAAGGGTATTTCGTGCCGGTGTTTTTAACGGCTTATTGTATTGTTTCGACCGTGCCGAGCATATTGTTTACCGTTAGGGGTAAACCTATTGAAAATAAGCAAAAAGAGATTCTACTCTCAGACCCAAGTTTAGCACTCAACTTGCAAGTATTTAATCTATACGATGATTACGGCAAAAAGTATGGGTTTATTCCGTACTTGTCTATGGCACTATCGATAGTGGGTGGTTACGTTTTGGCAATTCTTTTCCCGGAAACTATGTATTCGGCACTGACGATAATATTGTACTTCGTGCTAATTCTAATTCAAAGCAAGCAAGTGCAGAAGTTGAGAATTAAGGCGATAGAAATAGAACGACAAATTGACGGCGAATAAATACAGCGAATAAATCTATCAACAATAAAAAGGCGTAGCAAACTGCTACGCCTTAAATTTTTATAGATTAGTTTATTAGCCAAGCAATACGTCTATAACTAGCATTATGCAAAAGCCTATAAGTAGCGAATAAGTTGCTCTGCGTTGTGACTTATCGTGGTGGGTTTCCACAAGCATTTCGTCGCTTATTACGTATAGCATAGTCCCGCCTGCAAAAGCAAGTGCAAAGGGGAGTATTGCGTTTGCAACCGTTATTGCAAAGTAACCTATAAACGTGCCGACAACTTCCACTAAACCGGTCGCCGAGGCGATTAGGAAGGCTTTCCCCTTAGATATGCCTGCATTGAGCATTGGTGAAATCAAAATCATACCTTCTGGTATGTTTTGCAAGGCTATGCCAAGCGCAATGGTAATCGCTTTTGTGGTGTTACCACTGCCAAAGCCTACGCCTGCGGCAATGCCTTCGGGCAAGTTGTGTATGCCTATTGCAAGCACGAATAGTACAACACGGCTTAAACTGCTTTTTTGGTGGTCTTCAAGTTCGTTGCCTGCAAGCCTATGCACGTGCGGAACTAATTTGTCAATAAAGGTTAGGCAAATAGCACCTGCAAATATTCCGCCAACCGTGTAAAGTAGTTTAAATTTACCACCAAACTCTAAGGATGGTATTATTAAACCGACTACGGCGGCGGCAAGCATTATGCCTGCGGCGAACGCCAAAACTATATCCGAAAACTTGTGAGAAACGTTCTTAAATATAAAACCTATCAATGCGCCTATAACGGTTGCACTGCCAACGCCAAGCGCTGTATATATAACTATATCCATAACTACGCCCCTATTATTCGTATTTCTTTCCGTATAATTTGGTGCGGGTGCGTGGAAGCGCCCTTTCACCGTCGCCAAGTGGTTTTAGAGCGTTGCGATAGTCGTGCTTGTCGCAAAACTCAGTTAGGTCGGTTAAAAGCTTTTTGTATGAACGTTCTTGAATACCACTTAAAAGTTCTATATAGTTCTTTTTAGTTACGCCTGCATAATTAGAGTATCTTATAAGTTCGGCGTAATGCTCGGTGCAAAAACCCTTTACTTCAAACAGCGTTTTATAAAAGGTTTTTTCTTTTAAGTACATTTGCGCTACGGTTTTGTAATACTTAACCATACTGTCTTGAACTAAGTCGCACACGACGCACGTCTCGGTGGCGTTTATAATGCTATCGGCAAGTTTGTTGGGGTTGCCACTTTTTGCCGTCAACTGCTGAAGCGCCTTTTCTATACGGGTACGCACTTGAAGGGCAAGGCTGATTTTATTTGGGCGTGCCAAAAGCATATCAAAGTGCCTTGAACAAAAACCTTTTTTGCCTACTTTTATGCGTGTATTATCTTCCATTACGGCGTCGTTTAAAAATTCGTGCAAAAACTGTTCTTCAACTATTTGCTTTATTTCGCACAAAGGACAGTCGCACGGCGAAAGAAACTTTTCGTATATTAAGCCAGTATCTATGTGGTATCCCATAACGCTTTTACCTTTCTTTTTTTGAATAATTATATCATACAAAACACTACCTTTCAACAAATATCTTAAAAAAACAGTGCGTTATGCTCTTGAAAAATCTTTTCGTTTGTGCTATTATTGTGCTACAATGAAAAAAAGGGAGCAACTTATGAAACAGTTTGGTTTGGCTTTGGGTTCAAGTGGTGCAAGGGGTTCGTCTTACGTGGGTTTTTTAAAGGCTCTTGAAGATGAAGGTTTGAAGCCGTCTTTTATATCGGGCAGTTCAATGGGCTCTGTCGTGGGCGGTTGCTATGCTATCGGTATGTCGCCCGACCAAATGATTACCGAACTTAAAAATCTAAAATTTAGCCAACTCTTAGATATTTCACTTTCACCGCATAAAAATGCGGCACTTCTGCGTTCAAATAAGTTGGTTAAAAAACTTGACGAGTATTTTAAAGGCAAATGCTTTAAGGATACTAAAATTCCTTTTTCAGCCGTTGCAAGTGACCTTATAGAAGGCAAAACCTTCGTGTTTAAGCCCGAAGACAAATTGGCGTTAGGCGTGGCTGCAAGCAGTTCAATACCAGGGCTTTTTAAGCCGATTGAAAAGGACGGGGCTTATTTGGTCGACGGGGGTGTAACCTGTCGCTTACCTATCGGTCAAGTAAGGGGATTAGGTGCGGATGTGGTTATTGCCGTCGACGCTTTGGGCGGCATAAGAAGGGCTAATAAAGTCTATAATATTATGAGCGTTTTGTTGCGTTCTTACGATATTATGGAAGGCGAAGTTACCCGTTATCGCACTGATGAACTTGCCCCTGATATTATAATAGAGCCTGAACTAGGCGAAATGTCACAATATAAGTTTAAGAACTTTGACGGTGCTATTGAAGCAGGGTATAAAGCTTGTATGGACAATATTGATAAAATTAAGGCATTGTTAGAATAAAAAAGCAATAACTGAGTATTTTTTAGTTGATATTTTTGTATATTTGTGGTAATATAAAAAGCGCTTAAAGGTTATTTAAGCGTAAACGCTGGTGTGGCTCAGTCGGTAGAGCAGCTGATTCGTAATCAGCAGGTCGCAGGTTCGAATCCCGTCACCAGCTCCATTAAAGCACTTCTGCGAAGTGCTTTTTATTTTTCGGTGACGGTCTTCTCACCCACGGTTCGATTCCCTAGCGGTAGACCGCAACCCTTTTGTCCTAACGGACATTTCCCCTAAAAGGGGAATTACCCGTCACCAGCTCCAAAAAAATCGCTACCCTTTTGGGTGGCGAAATTTTTTGTGCTTAAGCTCCGTTTAATAATATATGAGTCGTGCACCTATAAAAATCACTATTGACAACTGCCTAAAACTGTGTTAAAATTTAAAAAAAGGGGCTCTAGTTTATGAATAAAATTATTACAATAGGTCGTGAATTTGGCAGTGGCGGTAGAGAGTTTGGTCGTCGCTTAGCGGAAGAATTGGGCTATGAATATTACGATAAAGAAATAGTTGCTGAAATAGCAAAACATACTGAACTTAGTGAAAAGTACGTGCAACAAGTTATTGAATGTGACCCGCATACTTTGTTTCCTATTACGGTGGGGCATACGTTTGCGTATATGCAAAATTACGGCATAGAGCGTCAACAAGCAATTTATCGTGAGCAGTGCGCAGTTATTAGGGCTATGGCTGAAAAATCAAATTGTGTTATCGTTGGAAGATGTGCAGACTATATCTTAAAAGATTATAAACCGTTTAAGATTTTCGTGTATTCTGAGACGGAGTGTAAAATTCGTCGTTGCCGTGAACGTGGCGAAGCAAAAGAAAGTTTTTCAGATAAAAAGCTTATGCGCTACATTAAGAACGTTGATAAAAGCCGTGCAAGATATTATAGTTTTTATACAGGTCAAGATTGGGGCAAAAAGACTAATTACGATATTTGCGTAAACACGTCTACTACGGATATGAAGGTTATCGTTCCGCTAATTGCCAAAATGTTTAAGTAATCATCAAAAAAAATCAGGTTTTGTTACCTGATTTTTTTATTTTGCTTTTATCTCGTTGACAATTTTGTTTTCAAGTGCTAAAATAATTAAGCAAATGCGGATATGGCGGAATTGGCAGACGCGCTAGACTTAGGATCTAGTGGGCGACCGTGGGGGTTCAAGTCCCTTTATCCGCACCATAAAAAGACGACCCAAAAGGGTCGTTTTTTTTATGGAG
>JAZQKH010000011.1:0-30064 GCA_045542055.1 Christensenellaceae bacterium
CATAACCCGGAGGCCGTGAGGTTCAAATCCCACCCCCGCAACCAAGGGAGACACCGTTGAACCTCATCAGGTTCAACGGTGTTTTTTGTTAGGAAAATACTGACGATTTTAAGGTTCTAAAAGTGATGAAAAACATCAAATTTTTCTTCCGTAAAATTGGTCTTTTTTATATAAACGTTCTTAACAACTCTTGTTTTGTTGTAAAAAATTGTATTTTGATAAAAGAGAAAGCCCTGACTTGTTTCGTCAGGACTTTTTGTTTTTTGATACTTATAAAAGATTTCTATTTTGTTTTCATATAAAATAATTTTTTCAACAAGTAAATTTATTAGCCTTTTTGCTTCTTTTTTAAGAGCAGATTTAATGTAAGCGATAATATCTTCTTTTGAAAGAGATACTTTTGTTTGTGCTTCTTCGTGCAAGATTTGTTCTTTTATCAACGATAGTTGACCTTCTAATTCGTCAAGCCTGCTTTTTGTCATATCAGAGAAGATGCCACGCTCCATTGCTAATATTAGATTATTTATAGATTTCTCTATATCGGCTTTTTGATTGGTTAATAGTGTAAGTCGTGTATTTATTCTAAACTTTTCTTTGTTTAGTTCTACAATTTTGTCAACAAGTTTATTTAAGTCATTTTTATTAAAAGCATCAATAATAGAATTTACAACAGTTTCTTCTATTATTTCTTTTTTAACAGAGCCTTTTTTGCATTTATGAGTAGTTTTTTTTCTAGAGCATTTGTAATATCTAAAAACATCACCAGAACGGGCAGTTCCTGCATCTGCACTCATTGTTTTACCACAATATCCACAAAATAGTTTGTTTTTTAATATGTAAGTAACGTCTGCATTATGCGTGCCGTATTTGTTTTTATACTTTTTTTCTTGAACTGTTAAAAATGTTTCTTTTGATATTATAGCTGGAAAAATATTGTCAACTATTTCACCGTTACATTCAAAACTACCTGTGTATTTCTCGTTTTCAAGCATATGATGGATAGTGTTTACGGCAAAAGGCTTACCCCTATGATATATTCCTTTTGCGGTTAAATTTTCAATGATGGTTTTAATATATGTTCCGTGCAAATATTCGTCGTAAATATATTTAACGATATTGGCTTTTTCTTCGTCAAGAACAACTTTTTTTCCGTCTTTTTTATAACCAAAAAGCAAATATCCACCCATATAGTTTCCTTTGGTGCGTAATTCTCTCATTCCACGTTTAACTTTTTGGGATAGTTCGGCAGAATAGTATTCAGCCATACCTTCAAGCAATGATTCTAAAATAATGCCTTCAGGTGTTTCGGGAATATTTTCCATTGCGGATAAAAGTTTTATGCCATTATCTCGCAGGGTTTTCTTGTGCATAGCAGTTTCATATTTGTTACGGGAGAAACGGTCAAGTTTATAAACAAGAACGTAATCCCACGCCTGTTTTGCACTATCTTTGAGCATACGTTGAAAATCTTTACGATTGTCATTTGTTCCCGTCATAGCACGGTCAATATAAGTATCGACAATAACTATATCGTTACGGGCTGCAAATTCGTTACAAACGTGAATTTGACCTTCAATAGACTGCTCTGTTTGTCGTTCGCTAGAATATCTAGCATAAATTACAGCAGTTTTTTTGTCTTTCTTCATTTTTATTCTCCTTTAAGTCAGTTTCTTTTTCTTCTAAAATATGTTTTAGTAGGTTTTTGTAGAAAACTTCTAAATCCGATAAAGGAATATCGTCAAAAGTCGGTTTTCCAATGTTAATAACTTTTAATTTTCTTTTTTTAGTTGCTTTCATATTTCTCCTTATAGAGAGAAAAAGAGCGCACTACGTCCGAAGTAGGAACGTATTACGCCCAGAAAATGCAACTATAAATTTTCAGATTGTCATTTTTGCTATACGCCAATTTTCTCAAATTTAATTTTCTTGAATAGATTGTTTCATAAAAACAAACAAGAGTGTTAGCAATCAACTTGCACTTTTAATCAGCGTTTTTGCAAAAAACCTAAATATTTTTGACATTTTTTGCACTAGTTTTAATATTGATTTGAGCCTTTTTAACTTATTTATATAAATTGTCTTTCGCAATTAACGAAAATCATAAGACCTTCCCGCTGTCAAACCAAAGGAAAAAAGATTGTTTTGTAATCAATATATAATAGGTCAATCTTTTAGACGACGTTTGACAGTTAAAAGGGGAGGGATTATGATACGAAAAAACCACTACCAAGAAAGGCAATTTATTTTTCGTTTTTATAAAAAAGGTTAAATTATTTTTTTAATATGACAGTAGTTGTCATAATTAGTGTGTTAGAGTATGTGTGCGAAAAGGTTATATGGCGTAGTGGCAAGATTTATGTGTTTTTGGCTTGTCAAGTCTTTATGACATATTTCGTCAAAATAAATTTATAAAAATTTTTGTGTCAGCTCCCTAATAGCGTTGACTTAAAATGCCATAGGGAGTATAATTTTAACTACAAATACGAACAAATGTTTGTTTTTGTAAAAAATAAGGGTTGCACACAAAAAAAGGAGGAGATTATGGAGCAGACTAAATATTGTATCTATTGTTCTAGCGAATTAAAAATGAATTTTGGCTTTCTATATAAAGAAATGCTGTGCCCCCATTGTAGTGCGATACTAAAATATAGGAAGAATTTATTCGGTCATCAAATTATTGAAGCAAGATATGCTGGTGATACAGAATATGAACGAATAATTATAAAAAGAGGAGGTGCTAGAAGAAATGGATAAATTTGATGTGACTTGTCCTAATTGTAAAACAATAAATAAAGATTTATATCTTTGGGAAACAGAGGGTAGATTTGTATGTGAACATTGTGGTAAAGAAACGCAAATTAAACGTTTTGAAAGACCAAATCGCATACCGTTATATTCAAGTGAAGAAATTTTAACAAAAGTATTCGTTTGATAAAGGTAGCTTAACCCTGCTATCAAACATTATATAAATAGGAACAAAGTCGGTATTATGCTTTCGTGATGGAATTCCCGACCACACAATGATAGTTTAATAAATTCAAACCGTTTTGTTTATGGGAAGAAGGAGGGTAGATATGTATGTATCAAGAGAAGAACACACCCGTTTTAGGGTATTGTAGGAACTGCGGTCAAAAGATTATAGGGTATCGCAATGCAGATGGTTTATTAAAGGTGGAATGTCCGTTTTGTCATACACGTTATGTAAGCCAACAAAAAAGTAGGCGGCACATTGTTGAAGATATTTATGCCCCTACAGGAGAAGAAGTTATAAGCTACAATTAAATAAACAGTATATTAGACTACAAGGCGGTAGGACGTGAGTCGCTTCGTAAGCCCTTGAAAGACCAATACTTAAAATCGTAAGAGTGAGCCAAGTAAATTGTGAAGCCTTCGATAATTAGATTGCAATATTTTGCAGTCTGGTTGTCGGGGGCTTTTTTCGTTTCAAAAAAAAATTTAAAAAAAATTAAAAAAGTTTTTAATTTACGAAATTAGGCTTCGTAAATAGGTTCTAGAATACAGGCATAACAACGGCAAAGGAGGTGAGAATATGAAAAGCACGATTGAACGTCGTCAACGCATTATTGAAATATTAAATATGCGTAGGTCAGAGAAAATTGAAAATTTAGCTTTTGAATTTGACGTTACTCGTAGAACTATTGAAAACGATATTCAAGTGCTTTCGTGTTCTTACCCTATTGATACGAAAACAGGACCAACGGGTTGCGTATATGTTCAAGACGGCTTTGATTTATATGAAAGGTATTTAACGGCAAGGCAGTTTGAAGTTTTAGAAGAATTAAAGGGTGTTGCAACCGGTGAACAGGCAAAGGTATTAGAAACGATTTTAAGAAGTTTCGGTAGAAACGGTGGTGTAAAGAAATGAAAACGATAAAGAAAGTAAAAGAAGATTTGAGCGAAATTAAATATTATTACTCGAAAATAAAGGACTTTGAAAAGATATCTGTAGTGGTTGGGGAATCGGACGTATGTAAATTGGTTGCAAGATATAACAAAGTTATAAGGCGTGGTTCTATTAAGTTTTACGACCTTTATGTTTCGTTATATGTCAACAATAATTCGCTATCGGTTGTAGCAGAAGATTGGGGGATAAATTATTATTATGTTTCTCGCCTAAACAAGCAACTTTGCGATTTTTTTGTAAAAGAATTAAACAAGGAGGACGAAGCTGATGTTTTGTAGTGTTCCAGACTTTTGTAAGGATGCCGTAAACGTTTATCGCACTAAAAAATATATCGTTAAACAAGATATATCAGTTGAGGGAACGGATAATGGTGAAACTCTTATTTTCAGTAACGACGTGTTCTATGAAAGGACTAAAAGCCGTGACAAACAATATGAGCAAATCTTTGCAGATAGAACGTATATCAACGGTAAACGCTTACCATCTACAAGCTACACCCGTAGATACGAAAAGTAATAAAAGCGAAAAATGCTTTTTATAAACACAATTCTAATAAGGTTGGTGATAACCGACTATGGACTTGCGGACTGACGTTAGATAAAGGTGGCCACCTTCCAAAAGTAGGTCGCAGGAAACGTAGTGTTTTATAAATAATTCCTTATTAGCATTGAAAACAACAATTAAATATTAAATTTTAACGCTTGGCTAACGGCAACACGGGCGTTGTGCTATCTGAACTACGGGCAAAAAACATTATTAAATTTATTAAAAGGAGAAAATTTTTTATTATGGCAAACAAAAATTCTAATTACAACAACAACGAAAGGAAATGGATGACTCCTTCCAAACGTGCAGAAGGTTACGCAAAGGAAAGAAAATCTAAAGTCCATATGAGAGGTCCTAACGAAGGTCAGGAACTTGACGATTACAACAAGGGTTTCCGTTCTGGCTATCTTTTAGCGCAGTCCGACCATGCAGGTGCGTATAAGTATCACAAGGCAATCGCAGACGGTAAAACCAAGCAAGAAGCAAGAGCAATTTCTAGGAAGAAAGGTGCTTAATTATTAAGATTTAGGAGGATAAAATATTATGTCGAAGAAACAGAACATTATGGTAGAAAGAGAAACATTTGAAAAGAACGAAAAGACTTATTTTTCGTATTTCATTAAGGGACAAGTAAGGGGTAGGGACGTAAAAGTTGCTATCATTCCCCCCGATAAAGGCGGTTATACCGTTCTTGATATCGTCTTCGGCGACGCAATGAAAGCAGAGCTTAAGATTACGCCTTTTGAAATTAAGGACGAAAAGGGTGGCGTTATTACGGGTAATACTTATGCCGTATTCACTAAAGATGAAGCAACCGGCGAAGTTTACGAATGTTCGGTTAAACCTTATCGTAATTCCGACAAGGCTTTACTTAATATGCTTGTGAAATAAGCATAAACGCAAAAAAACAACCGTTTCTGCGGCTTGCGGTGGTGTAAAAGCCCCCAAGTCGCAGTTTTTTATATTAAATAAAAATTTGGAGGTATTTTATGAGTTCAACAACAACTTATGCCAACGGTTATGTTGGTAAAAAAACTAAAGAAAAAGAGCAAAAAAACAAGTGGAGAGATGATATTCGCACTTCATACGACAAAGGTTATTCTAAAGGTTGGGATGATGCGTATAACATTCCTAAACGTTTTGGCTCTAGACTTGCGGCTGCTTACGGCTACAGTAAAGGTATGAAAAACCGATACCGTTCTGATAAGTATATTACGCAATACAACAAACAAGGCAAACAGATTTAAGGAGGCAACTTAAATGAAGAAAAAAATTATTGCAATTATTATAGCGGCGGTTTTATTGATAGGCGGTGTAATAACTATAGTTGCTTGCACTACTAACGATAAGCCTAAAACGGAAACTAACGTTGCTATAGGTGATAACAGTTTTATGACGGGCACGGAAACGTATGCTATGCCAAAGGCTATGTCATTTTCGGCGAAAGCTTTAGCGGCTAGTGAAACGGGGTCTGTTTCCGTTAACGTTTCGGCAAGAGTATTACCAGAGAGTGCTCCTAACAGACAAGTAGATTGGTCTGTAGCGTGGGCAGATTCTTCTAATATTGCAAACGTGGGCGAATATATAACTGTTATTCCATCAAGTGACGGTAGCACGGAAGCCGTTATAACTTGTTATCAAGAATTTGAAGGCGAAATTATTATTACCGTTACGACTCGTGAAGGAAAACTTTCTGATACTTGCGTGGTTACTTTCGCTGGTAAACCATCTGAAATTGCTATCACAGGTTCAGGTTTATCTAACGGAACGGGTTCGTTTGGTTCATATATCAATCTAGGTTCAGGCAATACTTATGATTTTACGATTATACCTTCTAACGTATTCGGTAAGGTAGGGGCTGACTGCAACTATACTTACACTATTAGGGGTGTAGGCAGTATTGTTACTAAAGATAATACTGTTAACACGTCAACCGACGCTGTAACGTGGATTGATGGAACTGAACAAACAATAAATCTTAACGATATTACAACGGTTTCACCGTGGTATAGCAGTATGTTTAACATTTCTATAAATGGAGACGTGTTGTCAATTAAACCTAATTGCACACCAGAAAACTATATCACGTCACAAACCCGTGTAAGCAGTTCAAAGATTGAAAATGATAATACGTTCTTTAAGTTTACCGACGATAATTGGTATTATGAAATTACCGTTACGGAAACGAATACGGGTATTAGCAATAGTATTAAAGTTCGTCCTATCAAATCGGTAACTTCAGTTTCGTTAAGCCTTTCTGAATATGAGTTTTAAGGAGGAAATTATATGAAAAACGAATTGAATAAACACAAGTCTTCTGACAAGATTAAGTGGTGGTTAACTCTTATTGCTTTTCTACTTGTCGGAGCAACGATAGCAGGTATGTTATTAGGTTATTTAACACCAAGAACCATTAACAAAGAGCCTAGTGAGCAAGAGCAAGAGGCTAATTTAGATATTGGGGGCTTAAAAGTTAATCAAAGTGTTGATAACGGTATGTCGCTTATGAATGTAAAGTTAATGTCTAGTGAGTATGAAACTTATGGCGTGACTAATTCGGCTGAATCTGCATTTATTCTTAATGCAATCATAAGTCCTGATACGGCGGCAAATCAAGGCGTTTCTTGGGATACTTTTTGGTTAGGTCAAAATAGCACTTTTTCACAAGATAAAGCCGTTTCAGATTATGTAACAATAACTCCTCAAGCAAATGGAACATCTCTGCTTATTGAGTGTATAGCACCATTTGCAGATGGAATAGTTATTCAAGCAACATCTCAAGATAATCCAAGTTGCACGGCATTTTGCGAATTAGATTATGCTCAAAAGGTTTTAGGCGCAACGCTTAATATCGGTAATATTCCTGTTGTTTTAGATGGTATAACTGAAGTTCAATACGAAGTAAGTCCTTATGCAATGGGTATGGGTGGTGTAATTACTGCGAGTATTGAAACAAGTGACGTATATACTATTGCACAAGATTTCACCCAGACTGTAACTTTTACACAAGATACTGATACGGAAGCATGGTTTAGGGTAAAAGATAGCTATCCTACGGGCATTCAGTTGCTCTATCGTGACGGCTTTTCTGCAACGTCTAATTGGATAGGCGAAACTTATTATTTTGACTATACTAACGATATTTGTAATTGGCTTATTTTCCAAAGAGCAGGCGATATCAATTTTGGGAATTTAACTACGGCTGAAGTAATAGATTATTTTTCTAATATCACAGCTCCAACGTTGGCAATTATGACATTTACTATTGAGGGTGAATATGACAGTTATAGTTATACTTCAAGAATTAATTGCACAGGGTTTACTAACAATACTCCCGTTAACAATCTTACGTTAGATAAAGCGGGATACGTATTTTAATATTAGGAGGAAATTTATATGAAAAATGAATTACAACAACATAAAAAATCCGATAGCGTTAAGTGGGTTTTAACGCTTATAGCTTTTCTTCTTGTAGGGGTGACTCTCGGAGGCATTTTGTTCGGTGTTTTGACACCCAAAACGGCTGAAAAAGAGTCTGTTCAACAAGAGCAGGAAGCAAGTGTTAACAACGGTGGATATGTTACAGATTTTATTAACACAGAAGGTATATCTCTTTTCTCTGTTACGCCTATGACATATTCGACTACTTCTGGAACTGCAAGTCAAGAAATTTATGCAGCAGTCAGACCAGCTACGGCAGTTAATAAAAATATTACTTGGAGCGTTGCTTGGAAAGAAGAAAAGGCTGAAGACGTTAGCCAATATATAACAGTAACGCCTTCGTCAGAAGAAAATCAAGCGACAGTAACTTGTTATAAGCCTTTTGATGGCGACATTATTATAACGGCGACAACGGAAGAAGGTGGTTTTACTGCACAATGCGTAGTTCAATTTTTGGGCTATCCGAGTGGTTTAAGTGTTGAAACTAACGCATATTTTGACGGTGAAAAATATTTACTAGGTGCAGGTGGTGACTTTACTTTTAACGTTGCTCCATATAATGCGTTTAATCAATTAGGTGAGCAATATAAGAATTTAGAAGTAGTGTTTAGTTTCTATGGAACGTTTACGGCAGATACTTATAGCTATAATTATTCAACGCAAACTTGGTCTTGGGCAGGTAACGAAAAAACCATTTCTTTAGATAGTATTAAGGATAAAATAATGACTCCTACGTATGCAGATGGTTGTATAACGATTAGCACGAAACAAGCAGTTGAAGATTATTATGACCAATTTGAGTATATGGACGGTGGAAGAACTAGATACTATACGGACAAGTTTAAGGAAGCAGATTCTGAATGTTATATGTTAGTTACTATTACTCAACCAGAGTCATATTTTGTTAAGCAATTTAAAGTCGTAGTTGACAATACTAGGGTTGCTAACATTGATATGATGCAAACCATGATATTTTAGGAGGAAATTTATATGAAAAATGAATTACAACAACACAAAAAATCGGACAGTTTTAAGTGGATTTTAACGCTTATAGCATTTCTTCTCGTAGGTGCAACTCTTGCAGGAATGTTGTTAGGTTATTTAACCCCTAGAACTGTAGATAAAGAGCCTATTCAACAAGAACAAGAAGCAAGTGTTAGCGATAGTGGCTTTAAGTCTAAATTTGTTAATACTCAAAATGTAAAACTAATGTCTGTAACGCCTATGGCGGCTGTTGCTAATGAATCATATGTAGAACAAACTGTAAGCGCAACGGTATTACCAGAAACGGCAACTAATAAAATGGTTGATTGGTCTGTATCGTGGGCAGATAGTTCCAATACGTCTAATGTGACAGATTATGTTTCAGTAACGCCAGCTTCTAATGGTAGCACTACGGCATATGTAAGATGTTATCAATCTTTTAGTGGAGATGCTATTGTAACTGTAACCACTCGTGAAAGTGGATATACGGCAGAAATTATAGTATCATTCGTAGGTATTCCAACGGACCTTACTGTAACGGGTAAATTTACTGAAAATAGTGATGGATTTTACTATATAGGCGTTGGTGAAACTTATGATTATAATGTAGAGTTAAGCAATATTTTCAACACTATTGGAGAGGACTATCAAGATATTAACGTGACATTCGGTGGATATGGTTCAGTAGTTCTTGGCACTTATGAATATTATTCTCAAAGCGGGACTTCTAAATGGTATGACAATTCTTTGAATACTGTAACAGTTGAATCGCTTAAGGATAAATTTATGAATGTTTCTTATGCAGATGGCGTTCTTTCTATTACTACCATTAAAACTATTGAAAGTTACTATGAAAGTATGAGCCGAATTGATGGTGGTAGAACAAGAAGTTATGAGAATAAATTTAAGGAATACGCAACAGAAGATGCTTATCTTTATATAAGAATCGACCAATCAAGCAGTGGTTTAAGTAAACTTATGAAAATTAAGTTTGATACTTCAGTAGTTACGGGTGTTAATGTAAACGATACTGCATTACTGTTTTAGGAGGTGACTTATGGCGAAGAAACAAGGAAAAATCGGTAAAGTTATAGCTTATTTTTTGATTCTTCTCATAGTAGTAGGCGCAATCGGTTTCCTTGCTTATTATACCAACGGCTTTACAGGGGGAATTAAAACTTTTTCAGTAGAGTGCAACGGTAAAGAAGTAATGACAAGTGCAAATGGTTTTGAAATGACAGCAAATGAACCATTAACAGTTAAAGTCAAATATACTTTTGGCGGTGAAAATGTTAGTGGTTATTCCGTTAAGGTAGTGCCAAATAAACTTGCAGGTAAGGACTTCGATTTTAAGGTGGATGAATATCTATATTCATATCAAGCAGAAAAAGATTTAACCGACGGGTTTGACGTAGAGTATGGAGAAAATACTTTCACGATAAAGCCGAAAGGAAATCTTACGGGAATATTACAAGCGCTTTATCCTAACAACGTGGTTGAAGATTGTAATATATATTCCTATGAAAACATGTTTACGCTTATAGTTTACTCTTATGACGGCGAATCAAGTGTATTACTTAATTTCTCTGTTCCTGAAAAAGTAACGGGAATTGAACTAGATAAGGAGGCGATTGTATTTTGATGTATGCAGAGAGAAGAAAAAAACTTCTCTTTTGCATAATCGCTTTGGTTTTGGTGGTTTGCACTTTGTTTTCAACGGTGCATTCCACCGTAGCCTTTGCTTCCGAAAGAGAAGTAAGTTTTGATGAAACAAACGTTTTAGACGACTTAAGAAGTAGCGAAGGGTTTAATATTTTAGATTATCCATATTCGGTAGTAGATGACAAAGTAAAGATTATAAATTTTGTAGAGTATTGCTATTCGTTCAAAGCTAATATGCAAGATAACTATGGTTTATATGTTTACTTATATAATCCTACGGGGAAGAACCTAGATACTAAATCAAAAGCGAATATGATACAAATGGCAACAGCCTATGATAGTAACGGAAAGCCTAGTGATTATGAAAAGTTTACGCTAGAATTTTGCTCTAAATCTGAAGAAAGCAACTATAAAAATTTATTCTATAAATTTAAGGTTGTAGATAGACAGATTAACGGCAAATATTTTAACGATAGAGTGAATAGTAATCAACGTCGTTACGATATATCTGGGGTTGAATTGGTAACATATGGTAGTAATTTAGCAACTGAATATGGTGTAGGTGGAACGTATTTATTTACGGGTTATGCAAAAGGTTATGGACCTGATGCTGACGCAGAAAGCAACTTAACGTGTGAGGTAAATCAATTAGAAACTATTACGCTAGATACATATAGCACTTACTACAGAACGGGCGAATATGCAACTAACCATAGACATGATTTAACAAGCGTCTATTTTGCAGTTCCTAATAGATTTTTTGAAGAATACGGGAAGTTACAACGCATAAAAGCAGAGTGGTATGAATACGAAACGACTCCTATTTGTATTACAAGTAATGACACCGTTTATAATATGCTTTATCCATATTTAGGCAAATATACCTATGAAAGCGAAGATAACGCCTTACAACTATATACGGGTTATCAGCAAATGGTAGGAAGCGCAGGACACTATGATAAATATAATTGGGCGTATAACTGTGATTATACTACTGCTATAAACGAGTCTTGTAAACGTATTTCTTATTTGTTTTCAACAAACGGGAGTGCTATTGCGAACTATGTTTTATCAGCAGAGCGTTTGCAGGCTTATGTAGAAAGTTATGACAAGAGTTTTACTGACGGATATATTAACGTTCCGGGGAAAACAATAAGTCACGATTTGTTTGAAAAGACTTTATCAGAAGATAGAACAGCTGTAAGTTATGTGGGTGACGACATTCACCACAAACTAGTTGATTTTGACGCTGATAATACCTTTGATATGCTTAACTATGACGAAACCCATAGTGGTTGGTTTAAGTTTTTTGCAGGGCTTTTTGGTTTAGGTCCTAATGACGTGGACCAAAGTTATAAAGGCATATCACCAATAAAAATCGTTACGGCAGAGGATATGGCAAAAGATAATCTTTCTTCAACTCTTTTAATAGATGGTTCAGAGGAAGCGTTAGAAGACTTTAGAAACTTCTATGACGAATCTACTAAAGCTGATAAAACGGTTGTATTGTTTAGATTTGCGCAAACCGATTATATGAATTTACCTGTTATGGCTTATGACGGATATAAAGGTAAAAATTTGAGCGGTCAATACGGTAAAGATACTTATATAGTCCAAGAAAGCGTATTTATGAATTTTGATATTATACAACTTACTTTTAACAAGGAAGGGGTATATACAGTAATTCCTGTTGTAAATAGTCCTATAGATATTTATAACGATATTACCATTCCAGATAATAGTGGGTTAGCGTGGTGGCAGATATTACTAATAGTGTTAGCGATAATACTTTTAGTCATTCTTCTTTGGCCTGTTTTACCTTACATAATTAACTTCTTAATATGGCTAATTTTATTACCATTTAAGTTAATAGGTATGCTTTTTAAGGCTATTGGTAAGGGGGTCAAGAAACGTAGGGCAAAGAAAAAGGCTGAAAAAGAGTTGAAAAAACAAGAAGAGAAGGAACTTAAGGAATTAGAAAAGTTGTCTAAAAAGAAACAGAAAAAGAAGGAGGAAAAGTAAAGTTGAAAACGATAAAAAGGGTATTAGCAATACTTCTTCTTATCGTTGTGGTCGTAGTGGTCGGCTATCTAATTTTTACAGGTAGCCGATTAACTACAAATTAGCGATAAAGGAGGCATTATGAAAAAATTAAGAGTATTTAATATACTCTTAACGATAGCATTATCTTTGTATTTTATATATCTCGGCATATTCCACTTCGGTTCTTCATATATGCGTTTATTTGAAAGTTTAGGCGATTTGTGGGTGTCTATAAAATTCTTTTTTGTTAGAGTTTTAGGACTAACAAATAGCGTTATACCGACAGTAAATGAATATTCAGGGGTAATGGAGTGGAATATTATTTTACCCGAAGATTTTGAAGCTTTTAAGACGCAGGCGGGAACTTATTTTTCAACGCTTGTTAGCAAAGAAAACCTTGTTGCTTACGGTATGTTATTAGGCGATATTTGTATGGTTTTGCTAAAGGTATTAGCGATAGCGATTCCAAGCATTTTAGTAATAGTTTTAGCGTTAAAAAAGATATACAAAAGCAACAACGTTAATCATAACAAAGATACTGTTCCGTTAAGGGTATTTAAGTGGATAACAAAGATAACTTATCAACCTATAAAAAGGTTAATCGTATCATATATTTCTTTTCTGAAAAGATATAGATTTATTTGGATATTGTGGCTAATTTTATGGGTAATACAACTCAATCTTGCAACGATTATAGTGGCATTTTTTGCATATTATTTTTACTTCTTCGTGTCATTTAAGTTTGATACGTTATACACACAAGTTTGCAAATTATTTATAGATTTGCAAGTATTTTTAACAACGTTTCCGTGGTGGGTTTTGCTTTTTGTTGCGCTTATGTTGTTCGGAAGATTTAGACGCAGGTTGGCGTTATCAAAATTAAGACGACTTGAAGCACGCAACTGTGGTTTTATAAACGAACTCCCGATAGTTTCAATGACTTGTGGTTCTATGGGGCGTAAAAAAACCACTATAATAACGGATATGGCGTTATCGCAAGAAGTAATGTTTAGGCAGAAAGCGTTTGAGTTGTTAAGGAAAAATGATATGAAGTTTCCATATTTTCCGTGGATAAGTTTTGAGATGGATTTACGAAATTGTATGGAATATGGAACAGTATATAATTTAGCAACAGTTAAAGAGTGGATAAACAAGAAAAGGGCAAGGTATGAACTTAACGGGGATGAGAAGAAACGGCTATACGGATACGATATTAAAAGGTATGGTATGACCTATGACGACGGACTTCGTATATGGCATTTGTTTGATATTTTAAGTATATACGCACAACTGTATTTCATTTATGTAATAGAAAGCAGTTTAATGGTTGCGAATTACTCTATAAGAGAAGATAACGTTCTTCTAGACGAAGGTAATTTTCCTATGTGGGCTACAGACTTCTTTCCTGACGAAACTATGGACGGGGGATACCACGCCCATATATTAGATTTTGACGTTTTAAGACTAGGTAAGAAGGTGATTGAAAACAACCCTAATGCAGGTAGTTTTGAATTTGGGGTAGTTGTTATTACCGAAGTCGGTAAAGAACGTGGAAACAATTTAGAGTTAAGAGATGTTAAAAAGCAGACGGATGAAACTAACCAGAAGAATGACCTTTTTAACAGTTGGCTTAAAATGTGTAGGCATAGTGCTACGGTAGATAATTTTCCTTTCGTTAAGGTGTTTACGGACGAACAGCGACCAGAAAGCTGGGGTGCGGATGCAAGAGATTTATCAGACGTTATAACCATTGTTGCGTCCGGTAGTCAAAGACTTGCATTGCCGTTTTATATCTTTGAAGAAATGCTAACGGAATTAGTATTTGATAGAGTTATAGGGTTATACTATGATTTTAGATATAGACGGGGAGATAATACTTTACTTGTTCACTTGCTAAAAAGCGTTGCTTCTTGGCTTTTTAAGCGTAACGCAAGAATCTATAATAAGTATGGATATAGCGTTTCTTATATTGAGAAAGAACGTGGAACGTTTGATGGCAGAATAGAAAAGAAAAAGTATTTTATTATGAACAAGAAAATATATAGCAAAAGGTTTTCTACGGACTGTTTTAGTGATTACTTTAATGATATGGCAAAAAAGACAAAGGTCGGTTTGCGTGATTACCTAGAGTATATGGGAGAGAAAGCAACTGTTGAAGAATTAAAAATGCAAAACAGTTATTTTATGAACTCTTTATATAAAGATGTTGAAGAAGAACAGGCTTCTTAAAATTAAATAAAGGAGGTTTTTACTTATGGCTTATGGTGAAACGAAAGTATATTACGACGGTAGCCACTATATAGCGATTCCACATACTGAACGCCCCAAAAAGCCTAAAGCATTAAAGATAGAAAAAGAAATAGTAGTTAATGATAAAAATGAGATTATTCCAGAGTATGATGAAATACCGTCAACGCTAATATTATCAAACGGACATGTATTAGAAGAAGTTGAGTTTGTTGACGGGGAATTAAAACCGGTAATAAAAAAAGTAAAACGTAATGGAAAAAAGACAACTAAAAAGGCGTTGTTTGAGCAGTTCTATATGGAAACATTAGAGCTAAAGAAACGGGAACGGCGTAAAGTTATAGTTGAAGGTATGAAAGGGTTGTTTAAGAGCGAAGAAGATACTGAAAAATATGTAGATTTGAATTTAGAACGGAAACAAAGGAATTTAATAGCAAGGCGTATTAGGCTAACAAGAAAGGCGAACTTACAAGATTTTAATTATTTTTGCACTTTTACTTATGATGATAAAAAGCATAGTGAAGACAGTTTTAAGAAAGTGTTAAAAAATTGCTTTTATCATTTAGCAAATAGGAAAGGGTGGCGATACATAGGGGTATGGGAACGTTCACCTGAAAAGAAACGTTTGCATTTTCATGGAGTTTTCTACATTCCAAGTGGAACAATGCCGGGAGAACTTATATCCGTAAACGACTATAGTTTTAAGACTCATAAAAGGCAGATAACTATTCAGAACACGTATTTTAATGAAAAGTATGGACGTAGTGATTTTGAAGAAATAGAAGATAAAGGACGTATGGGTGAAGCATTAGCTTATTTAATGAAATATATAGAGAAAACGGGTGAAAAGATAGTTTATTCTAGGGGTTTACCACAATATTTTATATCGGATATTATGGACGAAGATATCGCCTGCCCGATAGGTGTTGACGATCAGAAGCTTCTGCTATTCGACGATTTCAAGTGTTGGGACGAAGGAACGCTAATGGGAACTGTAAGTAAAGAAACTATAAAGGAAATGAGAAAAGCAAATTAACACACACGACGATTTGTGGGAGATTGCGCCAGCGGTTCAGCGCGCAACCCCACTCGTCGGTGTAATGCTTTTCATTTTTTTATAGCCTTTCTGTTCAGTTTTAGGCGTGTGCTTGTCTCGGCGGAGCGAAGCGACGCCGCTTGTATCAAGACAAGCACACGTCTAACTGCCAAATTGATTTTTTAGGCTAAATTTATATGACTGTTTGACTGCGTAATTTTTTTGCAAATTAAATAAAATTTTTATAGAAAAGTTTTTAATTATGACAAAGGTTGTCATATAACAAATGATAGACTTGTGGTAGTAAAAAAATTATAAGGAGAATTGTTTATGTATATGCCACCTTTTGAAGAAGTAAAAAAGGCAAACGAAGATGAATTATTAAAGATAATTCGTGGAATGAAAAAGAAGATGGGGCGTTTACGCAACATTATGGAGCATCCTGATTATAAATATAGAAATGATAAAAAATGTCCTTCTGATTTAGTTATTTATAAGTGTGACCGTGACTTATTAAATATGGCAATCATACGCTATATAAGTTTGGGTGGAGATTATAAATACGGGCAAACAGAAGTAAACGATACAAAATTTAACGATAAGTTAGAAGAAATTTCAAAAATAACTTTTATTAACGGGGGATTCTTTGAAGGTCAACGAAAAACAGTTGTAGATTTATCAGGGAACGAAGTTAAACTTGAAACGGGATATTTAGGGGATTTAGCTCCATTTGATATTGGGTATGATAAAGAAAATTTTCTTTATGAGTTTGGCGAATTACATATTGGAGAGTGGCGTAGAAGCTATCAAACGGAACGTTTTGGAATATCAATTTTAGATGGTGAACAATGGTCTTTAGAGATAGAATATAGAGATGGAAAGAAAAAAGAATATGGCGGCTCTAACGCATATCCATATAATTATGAAGATTTGATAAGTTTACTAGGGTTAAATTTGATTGAAGTGCCATTTTTAGGCGAAATAGAAACTTAAATAAAATGACGGCAGTAATAACTGCCGTCATTGGTATTTTTATAAAATCAAGCAAAAATATAACTATAACTCGATTTTTCATTGAAAAATTTTTAGATATATGTTATTATTAGATTATAATCTAATAAAACAGGTGGGTTATGGTTAGTTACAAGAAACTTTTCAAATTACTTATTGACAAAGATATGTCTAAAAAAGACCTTGCAGAAAAAGCGGGGTTAAGTGCTTATACGGTCACCAAGATGAATAAAGGTGAAATTGTTAAATCAGATACGTTAGCAAAAATATGTAAAGTATTGAATTGCACTTTTGACGATATTATGGAAATTACACAGGATTAGGGAAAAAGTTATGCAAAAATATGACATTAATAAATATAGCGTAGAAACAATATTAAGCTGGGTAAAAAATAAAGAAGTAGTTATTCCAGAAATTCAAAGGCCATTTGTTTGGAAAGCAAGGCAAGTTAGGGATTTGATTGATTCTTTATATAAAGGATATCCCACAGGGTATCTTATTGTGAGTAGAAGTCACGACGTAAAACTTAAAGATGGTTCTTTATCAAAAGGTCAAAGAATACTTATTGACGGACAGCAAAGAGTTACAGCTTTAATGACATCTATTTTAGGAATAACCGTTTTAGATGAAGAATATAAAGAAAGAGTTATAAAAATTGCATATAATCCTTTTGCTAAAGAAGATGAAGAAGTTTTTGATGTTCAAGACCAATCTCATATAAAAAGTAAAAAATGGATTGAGGATATATCCGTTTTATTTAAGACAGATTTTGACTCCTTTGAATTTATAGAAAAGTATTGCGAAGACAATCCCGAAATTACAAAAAGGGAAATGAATCAGAAGCTTCAAGCTATTCTATCTATAAAACAAAAGGATTTAGGCGTTATAGAGTTATCGGCAGAACTAGATATTGATACTGTTACAGATGTTTTTATTAGAATTAATTCAAAAGGAACAGTTTTGAGTCAAGCAGATTTTGCTATGAGTAAAATTGCGGCAGATAGTAAATTCGGTGGTAATAATTTGAGAAAAGCCATTGATTATTTCTGCCATATAGCGATAGAGCCAAGTTTTTATCATAAATTAAAAGAAGCTGACCCAGAATTTTTGAATTCGGATTTTGGTAAGGAAATGACTTGGTTGAAAGATGATAATTCTTCTATTTATGACCCTTCGTATGAGGATATGTTAAGAGTTTCGTTTATACATATGTTTTCAAGGGGTAAGTTGAAAGATTTGGTTAGTTTATTATCAGGACGTGATTTCTTAACTAGAGATTATAAAGAAGAAATTGCAGAAGATTCATTTTACAAGCTTGCAACGGGCATTAAGCATTTTATGAAGCAATATTATTTTGAACAATTTATTCTTGCTATAAAAAGTGCAGGCTTTATTAGTTCAAAGTTAATTAGTTCTCAAAATGCTTTAGATTTTGCTTATGTAGTATATTTGAAATTGGCAATGTCAAATGAAGTTGATAAAAATGAGATTAAACGCTACGTAGCAAGATGGTTTACAATGTCTATTTTAACCGGTAGATATAGTGCTTCTCCTGAATCTAAAATGGATTTAGATATTAGAAATATTAATGAAAAAGGTGTTGTAAAATACTTGGAAGAAATAGAGAAGGCGGAATTATCTGATGCGTTCTGGTCTTTCGGTTTGGTTCAAAAATTAGATTCACCAGTTCCTACCGCCCCTGCATTATCAGCATTTTTTGCTTCTCAAATTGTTTCTAATAGCAAAGGTTTATTTTCTGCGTCATCATACGTCAGAGATTTATATGGTGTAAGTGACGTTCATCATATTTTCCCGAAGGCTTATTTACAAAAGGCTGGTGGTTTAGATAACAAATCTATATATAATCAAGTTGCAAATTATACATTTTTAGATACGCCTGTTAATATTCAAATAGGAGATAAAGCGCCTAACGTTTATTTCAAGATGGCTTATGATTCTGCTATAAGTAATCAAACGGTTTATGGCGTGCCTATGACAAAAGAAGCGTTAGATAAGAACTTGGAAGATAACTGCATTCCGTTAGATATTGTTAATTGGGATTATAACGATTATATTGAAAAATTCTTGCCTGAAAGAAGAAAATTGATGGCTGAAAAAATTAAGAATTACTATCAAAATTTGTAAATTTTTTTATAATTTAACTTCCGATAATAAAAAATTATAGGAACTTGGAGAATAGGATATGACAATTCTAGATAAAAAACAAATGACAGAAGAAGATATAAAATTAAATTATATAACTCCTGCTATTTTGAAAAAAGATTGGAAAGATAAAATCACTATGGAAACAAGAATTACTGACGGGCGAATTAGCCTTCGTGGTAATAATGTTCATAGAGAGCCTGCAAAAAAAGCAGATTATGTTTTGTATATAAACAGAAATAATCCTTTAGCAATAGTTGAAGCAAAAGACAATAATCACCTTGTTTCTTTTGGTATGCAACAAGCAAAGGAATATGCCTTGATGTTAGATGTTCCGTTTGCTTATAGTTCTAATGGTGATGCTTTTCAAGAATTTGACTTTCTTACAGGAGAGGAGAGAGAAATATCTTTAGATGATTTTCCTACCCCAGAAGAATTATTTGCAAGATTTAAGGCTGAATCAAATAACGGACAAGGTTTATCTAAAAAAGAAGAAGATTTTATAAATCAACCGTATTATACTAGTCAAAATACATATCCTCCAAGATATTATCAAAGAATAGCGGTTAATCGCACATTAGAGGCTATAGCGAAAGGGCAAGATAGAATTTTGCTTGTTATGGCAACGGGAACAGGAAAGACCTATACTGCTTTCCAAATTGTTTATAGACTTTTACAAAGTGGTAGCAGACAAAAGATTTTATATTTAGCAGATAGAAATAATCTTGTGGACCAATCTATTCAGCAAGATTTTGCTCCGTTAGAAAAGGTTATACATAAAATTAATTTTAATAAGGACGATAGAGAAACAATAACTTCATATCAAGTATATTTTTCATTATATCAACAATTAGTTGGAAATAAGAAAGATGGGGAAGAAGAAACAAATGAAGAATTGTTGGCAAGATATAGTCAATTATTTGATAAAGACTTCTTTGATTTAATCATTGTTGATGAGTGTCATAGAGGTTCTGCAAAAGAAGAAAGCCGTTGGAGAAAGATACTTGAATATTTTTCTTCTGCAACGCAAATAGGTATGACTGCAACACCTAAAGAAACGGCAGAAATTTCAAATATTGATTATTTTGGTGAGCCTATTTATAAATATAGTCTAAAAGAAGGTATAGAAGATGGCTTCCTTGCTCCTTTTAAAGTTATCAATATAAAGACTAATATCGGTGACGGTTGGAGACCACTTAAAGGACAAGTAGATATTAACGGGAACGTAATAGAAGATAGAGAATATAATAACCGTGATTACGATTACAACATAATTATTCAAGATAGAATTGAAGAAGTTGCTAATGAAATAACGGAATACTTAAAGGCTACCGATAGAATGGCTAAAACGATAGTTTTCTGTGCAACGGAAGATGCGGCAGAGCGTATGAGAGCTGCATTAGTTCGTCATAATCAAGATATGGTTAAAAAGAATCCTGACTATGTAGTTCGTATAACGGGTAGTGATGATTACGGCAAAAAGAAATTAGATTATTTTATATCAGTTGGTGAAAAATATCCTGTTATTGCAACTACTTCTAAATTGTTATCAACGGGTGCAGATTGTAAAATGGTTAAACTTATTGTCCTTGATGAAATGATTGGGTCAATGACAGAGTTTAAGCAAATAATAGGTCGTGGAACTCGGTTAAGAGAAAGTGAAGGGAAAACTCACTTTATGATAATGGATTTTAGAAGTGTAACAAGCTTATTTGCTGACCCTGATTGGGATGGTCCTGTTGAACAAGATGACGATTTTCCTAATAGGAAGCCTAAAGGTAAAGGCGGAGATCCTAAAGACCCACCTGTTGACCCAGAACCAAAGGTTAAACCTATAGTTGATAAAAACGGTTGTGATGTTGTTATCTTGCAAAAAGTTGTTTCAGTTTATGATGCTAACGGTAAGTTGTTGAGACAAGAAAACATTATTGACTATACTAGGGTTAATATTCACGGTGAATTTTCTTCATTAGAAGACTTTATCAATACTTGGACTACGGAAGAAAAGAAAGAAAAAATTCAAGAGTTACTTTTAGAACGTGGTATTGATTTAGAAAAGATAAAGGCAGAAGAAGGGATGTCTGAAGTAGATGATTTTGATTTTATTTGTCATATAGCGTATAATCAAAAGCCATTAACTCGCAAAGAAAGGGCAGAGAACGTTAAAAAGCGTAATATTTTCGGTAAATATGGTGATGCTGCTAGAGCGGTATTGGAAGCACTTTTAGATAAATATGCAGATAGCGGTATTTATGAAATAGAAGATATTGATATTTTAAGATTAGACCCGTTTGTAAAATTTGGTAAACCATCTCGTATCGCAAGTTTGTTTGGTGGTAAAGAAGGATATTTACAAGCAGTTAGAGAATTAGAAAGAGAAATTTATAGGGCGGCGTAACAAATGAGTAATGTTTCAGGTTTTGTAAAAAAAGTAAGAGATATAATGCGTAATGACGCAGGTATTAACGGTGATGCACAAAGAATAGAACAAATTGCTTGGATGCTATTCTTAAAAGTGTATGACGAAAAAGAAAAAGATTGGGATATGGATGAAGATAATTATGTGTCTATTATTCCAGAAGAATGTCGTTGGCGTAATTGGGCAACCGATAAGACGGGCAAAGGTAAGACGGGGGATGATTTATTAGATTTCGTTGATAATGTTCTTTTTCCTGTTTTACAAGGTAAAGATATTAAAGATACGGACGGTAAAATCTTAATACATGGTATTGAAGTAACTCCAGAAACGCCTATTAAAAAGGCTATTGTTAAAACAACATTTACTGATGCGCATAATTATATGAAAGATGGCGTATTATTGCGTCAAGTTGCTAATGTTATAGATGGGCTAGATTTAAGTGATTACGAAGAAAGCCATGCGTTTGGTGAAATTTATGAGTCGATACTTCGTGAATTACAAAGCGCAGGTTCTTCGGGTGAATATTATACGCCACGTGCTGTAACTGATTTTATGGCAAAAATGATAAAACCACAAATAGGTGAAAGAGTTGCTGACTTTGCTTGTGGAACAGGTGGTTTCTTAACAAGTTGGCTTAAAGAATTAGATAAAGTAAAAAATAGCACAGATGACGTAGAGGCGTATGTAAATTCAGTTTATGGTATTGAAAAAAAGCAATTCCCATATATGCTTTGCGTTACGAATATGTTATTACACGATATAGATATGCCTAGAATATATCGTGATAACTCATTATTAAAAGATGTAGTAGATTATACTGAAAAAGACAAGTTTGAAGTAATTTTAATGAATCCTCCTTATGGTGGAAATGAGAAAGCTGAAGTAAAAAATCACTTCCCAGCAGATTTAGCAAGTAGTGAAACGGCAGATTTATTTATGTCTGTAATTATGTATCGCTTGAAAAAAGAAGGTAGGGCGGCGGTTATTTTGCCTGATGGTTTCTTGTTTGGAACTGATAATGCAAAGGTTGCAATTAAGAAAAAACTTCTTTCTAATTTTAATTTACATACAGTAATACGTATGCCGGGAAGTGTGTTCTCTCCATATACATCTATTACTACTAACATTTTATTTTTTGACCATACTACACCGACAAAAGAAACTTGGTTCTATCGTTTAGATATGCCTGAAGGATATAAGCATTTTTCTAAAACTAAACCTATGGAATTAAAGCATTTTGACCCTGTTGTTGAATGGTGGGATAATCGTCAAGAAATTATAGTTGATGAAGCACCGAAGTCAAAGAAATATACTATTGAAGAAATAGAAGCTCTAAATTATAATATTGACCTTTGTGGTTATCCACATATAGAAGAAGTTATTCTTGAACCACAAGAACTTATTAGAACATATCGTGAAAAGCGTGCTAGTTTAGATGCTGATATTGATAGAGTTCTTGGTGAAATTATGGAGTTGTTAGGAGAAAAAAATGAAGGCTGAACAATTAAGAAAATCAATCCTTCAAATGGCAATTCAAGGTAAACTTGTTCCACAAGATCCGAATGATGAGCCTGCTTCGGTTTTGCTTGAAAAAATACGTGCAGAAAAGCAACGTCTTATAAAAGAGGGCAAAATTAAGAAGGACAAAGGCGATTCGATTATCTTCAAGGGTGAAGATAATTGCTATTATGAGAAGATTGATAATACCGTTAAAAATATTACCGAAGAAGTTGAATTTGATTTACCTGATGGTTGGGCGTTAACTAGAATAGTTAATTTATTAAATATACAAACGGGAGCGTCTTTTAAGAAAGAACAAGCAACAAATGATAATTCGCAAGTTCGTGTATTAAGGGGTGGTAACATACAAATCGGAACATATTCTTTTTTAGATAATGATATATTTATTGAGAAAACTCTTATATCTGAAAACATTTTATTAAAGAAAAACGATTTAATTACACCCGCTGTTACTAGTATTGAAAATATAGGTAAACTTGCATTAATCGAAAAAGATTATTGCAATGTTACAGCTGGTGGATTTGTATTTATATTAAGACCAATTTTAAATGATGAATTTTTGGCAAAATATTTACATATTGCTTTGCAAAGTTCTTATTTTAATAAACAACTAAAATCTATCACAAAAAAATCTGGGCAAGCATTTTATAATCTTGGTAAAGAACGTTTATTGCAACTTATTATTCCTATTCCACCAATACAGGAACAACAACGTATTGCAACTAAAATTCAAGATTATATGCCTTTAATTCAAAGATATAACGAATTAGAAGTAGAATCGACGCAACTAGATAATGAAATTTATGATAAATTAAAAAAGTCTATTCTGCAATATGCAATACAAGGGAAGCTTGTAGAACAGGATGAAAATGACGAACCCGCAAGTGTTTTATTAGAAAGAATTCGTGCTGAAAAGAAAGCAAAACTTGGCAAGAAATATGTTGATAGTTATATATACAAAGGAAGTGATAACTGTTATTATGAGAATATAAACGGAATTGTTAAAGATATCAGTAATGAAATCCCATTTGATTTGCCGTTGAATATGTCATGGTGTAGGTTAAGAGATATAATTTTAGATTTGACAGACGGAACGCATAAAACTCCAAGATATACTGAAACAGGCATACCGTTTATTTCAGTCAAAAATTGCAGTTCAGGAAAACTTTTGTTTAATGATATAAAATACATATCAGAAACAGAACATAAAGAACTAGTTACACGTTGTAATCCACAAAAAGGCGATATGTTATTAACAAAAGTTGGGACTACGGGTATTCCTGTCTATATAGAAACTGATAAAGAGTTTAGTTTATTTGTTAGTGTTGCATTGTTAAAATTTAACCACAATTATATTTTGCCAGAATATTTATTATATCTCTTAAAAAGTCCACTTGTTCAAAAACAAGCAATGGAAAACACAAAAGGTGTTGGAAATAAGAATTGGGTTTTGTCTGATATCGCAAAAACACTAGTAGTTCTTCCATCTCTTAATATGCAAAAGAAAATAACCTTAAAACTAGCAAATATTTTTGAAAATGTAAAAGCCGAAATTTAACTTTCGGCTTTTATCTTACTAAATATTAAATCTAGTTGTTTTATAATTTTTTGTTGTTCTAATAATGGTGGTATTGGAATAAAAAAAGAATTAAAACTTGCTTGGGTTAATTGATTTATTGTAGTAGTGCCACTTACTGTTGCTAATTGTTCAAAAAATAATGAAGATAATAAAAATTTAGATATATATTCATATAATGGCGTTTTACAAATAGCCATAAATGCACCAAATGTTAAATTATCTATATCTGTTTTTACAAGTGCAGATTTACCGACAAGTCTTTTACTGCCATTTCTTGCGCAAATTATAATATCGTTTTTATTTACTCTCAACTTTTCAGGAATTTCCAAGTTTACTCTTACAATATCTGTTAAATTAATTTCGCCGTCTTGAATATTTGAAGACCGTAATACAATGTTACCGTTTTCTTTAACTATATCTGTAGGTTTATAAGTTAACCCTATATAAGAATCAGATATTTGTTGTATTCTACTCCAAGCCCAAGAATCTGGTATTGTAAACGGTAATTTTTCAGTAATATTAGTAATCTTATTATTGACCTTCTCATAATAACAGTAATAAACATTAATTAAGCAACAACACGTTCAACTAAATTTCCTTAAAATGATACAATTTAAGTATTAAAATTTAAGGAGGTTTAACAATATGTTGAACGAATTTGAAAAACAGTTAAGACGGGATAACCTGTCGGAGAACACCATTTCTGCCTATTTATTGACAATACGTATGTATAATCAATTATCGGGCGAAATAACCAAACAAAACCTTTTGGCTTTCAAGGGGTATTTAATGGAAACGTATAAACCGAAAACGGTTAATTTACGGATTCAAGCTATAAATAAATATCTTGAATTTATTAAAAAAGATAAATTAAGATTAACCCCTGTAAAAATTCAACAAAAAAACTTTTTAGAAAATGTTATTAGTGATGCAGATTATAAGTTCCTAAAGAACTGTCTAAAAAAAGATAGAAATTGGGAATGGTATTTTGTCGTAAGATATTTGGCAGCCACCGGCGCACGTGTTAGTGAATTGATACAAATAAAGGTTGAACACGTTTATAAAGGCTATTTTGATTTATATTCAAAAGGTGGGAAACTGCGTAGATTATATATACCTAAAAAATTAAAATTAGAAACAGAAATCTGGTTGCAAGATAAAGGTATCATTAGTGGATACCTTTTTTTAAATCGTTTTGGAGATAGAATAACGGTGCGTGGAATTTCACAGCAGTTAAAAAATTATGCAAATAAATATGGTTTAAATCCTAAAGTAGTTTATCCTCATTCTTTTAGGCATAGATTTGCAAAAAATTTTCTTGATAAATACAATGATATATCTTTGTTAGCAGACCTAATGGGCCACGAAAGTATTGAAACGACTCGTATTTACCTACGTAAAACTGCAAGCGAACAGCAAGAAATCGTTGATAAAATAGTAACGTGGTAAAACAAATTGATAAATTATATAAAATATGATATAATAATTTTAAATAGTAAAGGAGTAAAAGAATGTTTGGATTATTTTCAAAAAATAAAAAGTATATTAAAAAATATGAAAAGCGGCATAATATCTCTATTGATAGTTTCAAGAAAAAATATATAGAAGAAGATATAAATTGGTATATAGTTAGAGAAGAACAACCTGTAGAAACTAATAATGCAAGTTTAGGCGTTCTTATGAAAGAAGGATTAAAACATCTGTCGCATTGTGTCTGTTATTCTGATGAAGACTACATTAAATATGTAAATGCAATAATAACATTTTATGCGAAAGCATATTTTGTTAAAGTTTATAGAATAATAGAAAAAGAAAAACTTAATGTAAGAGAAGTTGATATGAAATGTGCCTTTTTTAAGGCTATATTTAAAAAAGACGACCTTTCTAACGAAGAAATCAGAGATATTATAGAAACTTATAAAAAGCCTGATATTATTATAAATTAAATCCTTACAAAATTAACAACCGTTCTCTTATGAGTTCGGTTGTTTTTATAAATTTATAATGCTTGTATCTGTTATTATGAGAATAATACAAAAATTGCAATAGAACAACCATTTGAAATCCCTTATAATTGGCAATGGTGTCGATTAAATGATATAGCAGAAACACAAACAGGAACTACTCCATCAACGGCATTAAGCGACAATTTCGGCTCATATATTCCTTTTGTAAAACCTGCCGATATCATGAATGGAAAAATAAATTATTACAATGAAGGTTTGAGTAAAAAAGGGCTTTTAGAAAGTCGTTTGGTAAGAAAGAATTCGGTTTTAATGGTGTGTATTGGTGGTTCGTTAGGTAAATGTGCTTTGTCTAAACGTGATGTTAGTTGCAATCAACAAATCAATACAGCCACCCCATATATAGGAATATTACCTGAATATTTATTTATGTGTTTATCAAGTGATTATTTTTATAAAACGGCACGAAGTTCTGCAACAGGAACAGCAACACCCATACTAAATAAAAGTGCTTGGGGAAATATTCTAATTCCTATTCCACCTATTAAAGAGCAAGCGTGTATAATTAAAAAAATGCAAAATTTATTATCTGCTTTTTAAGTATGTAGCTGTTATTATGAGAATATTGCTGGAATATGTAAAAAAATAGATGTTGACTACCCTTATGAACTTCCAAAAAATTGGGAAATCGTTAGATTAAAAAATATCTGTTCTAAAATAGTAGATGGCGACCATAACCCACCAAAAGGAGTTGAAAAAGAAACAGAATACTTAATGCTTTCTTCACAAAATATAAACTATGATACTATAGTTGATTTGTCGAAAGTTAGATATTTAGTTAAATCAGTTTTTGACATAGAAAATGAGAGAACTAAATTAAGCGTTGGAGATATTTTGTTCACTTCTGTTGGAACATTAGGTAGAAGTTGTATATATAAAGGCGGAATAAATGCTTGTTTTCAACGAAGTGTTTCTATTATTACAACTTACATAAATAATGAATATTTAAAAATATTTTTAGATTCTCCTTACTTCCAAAATAAAATAATAAAAGAAGCCACAGGAACGGCACAAAAAGGATTTTACTTAAATCAATTAGAAAATTCATTTGTTGTAATTCCACCATTAAAAATTCAAGAGCAAATAGTTAATTTCTATAAAAAGCTACAACAAAAGATAAAAGCCGAAATTTAATTTTCGGCTTTTATCTTTTTAAATACCACATTTATCTGTTTTACAATTCTAATCTGTTCATTAAATGGTGGTATAGGAATTATCGCTTTTAACAAATCTTCTCTACTGATACCGGGAATCATACTTTTTGCGTTTGCTTGTAAAGTATCAACATAAGTTTCCAAAAAAATACGAATATATTTTATATATACTTTGTCAGCTTTTATAGACATTATTTGTCGTGCTATATGTATATCTCCTATATTGTTATATGCCATTGTTCCGATTGTTCCTTTACAAGTTATTAGCAATTCATCTTTTTTAGATACAACCATAGGGGAATTAGTCCACCTAGTAATTTTTATTTTTCCTTTTTCTATATTGCTTGCGCCTGTTATATAAGGGATTCCACTTTCTTTATTATTATATTTATCAGGTTCTAAATCTCTGCCGGATAATAAAGTTATAACATTTTCTAACCGACAATAACTCCAAGATTTTGGTATATCATCTAAAGGAATATTTAATAAAACAGTTTTATTTTGATTAATCTTCTCATAATAACAGTTATCGTCAGCCTTATATATGTAACTATCTATATATTTTTTACCTAACTTTGCCTTTTTTTCTTGTCTAATTTTTTCTAACAACATTGCAGCAGGTTCGTCGTTTGGGTCTTGTGACACTAACTTGCCTTGAATAGCATACTGCAATATAGATTTCTTTAATTTGTCATAGATTTCAGCATCTAGTTTGGTTGTTTGCTGCTCTAATTTATCATATTCAGCTAACAAAGGTTCAAAGCGTTCAATTTCTTTTACAATACGAACTTGTTCAGTTAATGGTGGAAGCGCAAAAATTAAAGTTTTAAGAGTGTTTACACTAACACCACCAATAATACCTGTCGTTTTCGACTTGAATATTTGAATAAACAAGGGGTTTTGCAAATAGTAATATAAATATTTAGGATTAACACCTAAAGACTGAAATGCACACAATTTGTTACCAAAGCAAACGTCTTGTTCTAAAATGCCAATTTTTCTTCCAGCACTACCACCTTCAATACATAATAACGGCGTATGCTTATAAGCAATCTTAAAATTATTTTCACTAAATGGAATCTTTACACCATTTTCATAGTTGATTGAGTGTTCAAATGATACGTCCTTCGTAGCGATATAATTATATCCATCAGATAGACCAAAGTATTTTCTTTGTTTTTCTGTTTCGTTAATACTATTACCTGTATAAATGTTTGCAATAGTGTTTATACGACACAAACACCAACTATCGGGAATATCAAAATCGGCAACTTCTTCGTCTATACAAATGATTTCTTTTCCAATCTTCTCATAATAGCAATTACAAGAAGGATGTAGGGTAGTGGTATTTACTCGACTTTTTTTAGTTTTTTTATTATAATATATTTCAAAGGAGTATTACTATGAGAATTTCATATACGATAACGACAAATTCTTGTCCGTCCTGTGGACATGTATTTTCTAGGTCTAACAGTCTATGGTTATATATTGTAATGGTGGCATTATTTCCGATTTCATTGCCAACCTTGCTTGCTTTTAATATTTTGTATGACCGTGTTTTTTTATCCCCTGATATTCCTTCTATCGGGAATCCAATAAAAACTTGTCCGAAATGTGGTTTGCAATTAAAAAGTGGTAAAATTGAGAAAGAAAACTTATCAAAAAAACAATTATTAAATCATAGTTTTAAGTGGTTGTTTAGGATTTCTTATTTTTTCGGTGGGGTTGCTATTTTATTTTTATTAGGATTTGTTCTTGGTTTGTTTGACTATGATAATACGGTTTTATACTGCTTGTATGTTTCTTTGGGGTCTATTTTTATAGTATTTATTATTGCTGCTGTATATAGAACAAAATTAAGCGCAATTATTAATGAAGAGAAGCAAACTGTTAATCAAAAAAACAATTCTAATCTTTCACTTTCAGACATTAATCCTATTGAAATTGCAAAGATAACAGATGAAATTGAAGCGAATAAGAGAAATATGAGAGATGCTTTTTATCAGCATTTATTATTGATTGTCCGTGATTTTGCACATAAAAATTATTTGGATGAAGAATATAGGCAAACAGAATTGACTATAGGTTCGCATATTAGTTCACATTTAAGAATATATGAAACAATGTTTGCTGACTTTTATAATAAAGACGGTCAGGCAGATAAAGAAACTGTAAAGACTTTGGAAGAATTTTCCTTTAGTATAGGTGTTTACTATTTGTATGGGTTAGACAAGATGTTCCCTAATATAAGAGTGGGGGATATATTATCTATAATAGGAGAGTTTGAGCCAGAACAATTTAATGTTCAA
>JAZQKH010000012.1:0-35090 GCA_045542055.1 Christensenellaceae bacterium
GTCAATAAAATTTTGAAAATTTATTAGATTTTTTCTAACGATTTCGGTTTTTAAAAATTTTGATATTACTAAAAAAACATAGTTTTTAACACTATATCACGCAAAAATGTAAAAAAACCAATAAAAATCAATACAAAATAAAGCTTTTTAAATAACTAAAGGCCTACCCGTAGGTAAGCCTTTTAGTTTTTTTTATTTAATTAAGCGTTTGCAGTTTGGTCGTTGGTGGGTTTGTCTAAATTAAGTTCGTCGTCATTAGTGCCGGTATACGTGTTTTTGAAGAATATAAAATACACTATTACGCCAACGGTCATTAACAATACCGCACCTATAAGCACCCAAATAAAGTTTAGATTGTCCGCTGAGTATTCGCCAAACTTTGCAATTATGCCAAATACTTCTAATAAAAGTATTAAAACGGGCGTTACGTATTTTACCATAACGGCAAACACGTTGCCAAATTTGCCTAACTCAAGACCATCTTGTTCTAAAGCACGATAGGTATTAAAGGGGTTAAGCCTTTTTGCAAAAGAGCCCTTTTGAATAAACCAACCGATTGCAATACAGCTTATGCAAGCGCCAACGGGCATAAGAACGGTGTTTGTAATTTCGTCAAAGAAGGTAAGCATATCAAAGCCGAAAACGGTTATTTTGCCGTCGAAAGCACCACCTACCGACCAAGCAACGGGAACAGACACCAAAAGACAGATACACGCAAGAACGATAGTTGCCTTTTTTCTTGCAACCTTAAATTTTTGAATAACGAATTGGGTTGCAACTTCTAAAAGTGAAATTACCGAAGTGAGCGCAGCGATAGTAACCATTGCAAAGAACAAGAAAGATACAACCTTACCAAACCAACCAAGGCTTGCAAACACCTGTGGTAAGGTTTGATACATAAGCCCTACGCTTTTAAGAGCAACGCCACTGCCTTCTTTAAATGCGTCTGGGTTAAAGTGACCGATAGACGTAAAAATTGCAAGGCCGGCAATTAGTGCAACCATGGTATCAAAAATACAAACCATAATAGCAGATTTGCCAATCTTAATTTCTTTACCCGTGTAAGAGCCGTAGGCAATCATAATACCCATACCAAGCGAAAGTGAATAGAACGCTTGACCCATTGCGGCAAGCACACCTTCAAACCCAAGTTTAGAAAAATCTGGGTTTAGATAGAAGTTAAGCCCCTCTGAAACGCCCTCGCCCAAGCAAAGTGCGTAAATAGCAATAAGCACTACTATAATAAAAAGTGCAGGCATTAATACCTTAGAAGCCTTTTCTATGCCGTCTTTAACGCCACCCATAATGATTATAGCGGATATCGCCAAAAAGATTACGGTAAATATTATAGGCATATACGGATTAGAAATAAAAGAGCCGAAAGAGTTAGCGTTGCTTAAACTTTCTTGCCATTGAAAAGAGTTAACGGTAAACCTAACCGTCCAACCGCCAAGAACCGAATAGTAGCAAATAATAAAAGTTGGTATAATAATAGCAAGCATACCTGCCCAACCCATATTTTTGTTTACTTTTTTGAAAGCAGTTATGGTGTTTGCTTGTGAACGTCTGCCAAGATAAACTTCAGCAATCATAGCAATTATGCCAATAAACAAAACGCACAAAATGTACACTAGCACGAACGCCGCACCACCGTATGCGGCAGTTTTATACGGGAAGCCCCAAAGGTTGCCAAGCCCTACCGCAGAGCCCGCAGCGGCAAGTATAAACCCTATACCACTCGCAAAGCCGTTTCTTTTTTTAGTTTCACTCATAATAATACCTGTAAAAAAATTTGTTAGGCTAAAGCCAACGCAAAGTATTTTAGCACATAATCATGATTATGTCAACACCGGCACAAATATATGCAATAAAAAACGCCGTTTTAACGGCGTTTTAAGCAAGGCTTCTTAATACCTTATAGCCCGCTTTATATCTTGAAGTGCTGTTTTTTCTAACCGACTAACTTGTGCTTGACTTATGCCTAAGTCTTGGCTTATTTCCGTTTGGGTTTTTCCTTCGTAATATCTTAAATAAATAATACGTTTTTCTCTTTCACCCAAGTAAGAAACGGCCTGCGTTAGCGCAACGTTTTCCGTCCAATTTTCGTCAGTGTTCTTTTGGTCGCCAAGTTGGTCCATTAATAAAAGCGTGTCTTCCGCCTTATTAAACACCGGCTCGTATAATGAAACGGTGTCCGAAATAGCGTCAAGGGCGTATGCGACTTCGCTTTCAGCAATATTCATCTCTTTGGCAATTTTATCTAAAGTTGCTTCTTCGTCACGGGCTTCAATTTCGCCACGGGTTTTAAGCACTTTGTAAGCGGTATCCCTTATACTTCTTGGCACTCTTAAAGAATTACCGTCACGCAGAAATCTCTTAATCTCACCAATAATCATAGGCACGGCGTAGGTAGAGAACCTAACGTTAAAAGACAAGTCAAAGTTGTCTATCGCCTTAATAAGCCCTATGCACCCTGCTTGAAAGACGTCGTCTGAATTGGCTTTGTTACGCCAAAATCTTTTAATGACGGAAAGCACAAGACGCATATTAGCCACAACGAACTGCTCTCTTGCACGCTCGTTCCCGTCGGCAATTTGCTTTAATAGTTCGTTAGACTCACTTAAACTAATCTTAGGTAGTTCGGCGGTATTGACGCCACAAATACAAACTTTACTGTTCATAATTATCCCCCTATGTATGAGCCAAGGGATAAATAAATTATGTGCCAATTAAAAATAATTATACAAAAACCTAATTAAAATTTAAAAACAAAAACTGCACGGCTTGACCGTGCAGTAATTTACTTATCATCGTTTTTATTTGTCAATTAAGCAATCGTTACGCCACTATCCATAAAACAGTTAGCACCGCAATCAAACTTGCTTAAATCAATACCACTGTTGGTTAACTTTTTGCAATCTACGAAAGCGAATACGCCAACCGTTACCTTACTTGCAGTAACCGTTGTAGAGTTAACCGTGGTTAAATACTTACAGCCACTAAACGCTTCCTTGCCGATTGAAATTAAGTTTTTAGATAAGGTTATCGTTTGAAGTTCGGCGTTAGCAAAGCAAGACTCACCGATAGTTTGAACGCTTTGAGGTAAGGTAATTGAGGCAAACTTAGTATTTGCAAAAGCAAAGTTGCCTAAACTTTCAACACCCGTTGCACCGCTTAATAAAAGTGCGGTATCAAGCATTTTGCAAGAGTCAAAAGCGTTTTTGCCAATTGCCGTTACACTTGCGGGAAGTTCTATATTTTTTAAGGTCATACAGCCCTTAAATGCACCGTCGCCAATAGCGGTAACCTTGTCTGAAAGTTCAACCGTTCTAAGATTTACGAAGCCACTGAAAGCGTACATCGGAACAACGTAGTCTTCTTTAGGATTAAGAACGATTTTGGTAAGCGTCTGCGGTAAATAACAGGTAGTATTTTTATCTGCGTTATAGTTGTTGGTGATTTTAATACCCATATCGTATTCTTCAGTTCCGAACAAGTAACTGATAGTTCTTGAAGCGTCAACAGACTTGTCGTCAGAAGGTGCAGACTCGTTAATAAAACCGTCTGCCACTGCAGTTTTACCAATAAACGGAAGGGTTAAACTTTCAAGCTTCTTCATATTTTTGAAAGCGCCCGCACCGATTTCAGTAACGGTGTTAGGAACGATAATTTCAGTAAGAGAAGAGCCGTCGAAAGCACCCGTAGCGATTCTGCCGATTTCAATGCCGTCTTTTGCCGTAATATTAAGCGAAGTTGTTACGCCGTCGTCAACGTAGTCGTAAACGGTGTAAAAGTCTTCCCCTTTATATTTTTTATAAACGATACCCTTGGCACTTTGTTCACCGTCGTCCGTATTACAAGCGAACAAGCACAAGCAAGATGCCACAACTAACATCGTTATAATTAATGCTTTGAACAGTTTTTTCATAAAGACTCCTTAATAAAGCCAAATATTATACTCAATTAGTTTAACATTAAATTTGCCGTTTGTCAATAAATAATATTTATTATATTTAATTAGCGTGCGGTTTTTTGGTCATATTTTGCATAAATACAAAAAACGCCTTGCTTTAAGGCGCTTTTTAATTATCAACGTAATGCTTTAATCGGTGATTTATTATATTACATTATATTATTACCTTGCCGTCAAAGAAACTTTTGAAAAACCCGTTTGTATCAGCACCCGTCTTTTCAAAAATGCCAACTAAGTCGTCGGGCGTGGCGTTTTTATAGCAAAATTTTTCAAAGTAGTTTTTAAGCCCCTTAAAAAATCTTTCGTCGCCTATACTTTTACGCAAATAGTCGTACATAATGCACGGCTTTACGTAGGCCAAGTTTACGTATTCGTACTCTGACGCAAACTGCCCGAGCGGTCGAAGCATAACGGTGTTTACCTTACCGTCAAGTTTATCTATTACCGAGCAAAAAATGCGATAGGTCTTCTCGCACGAAGTTATAATTTGTTCCCTTGTGAGAGCGTTTTCCGGGTAGGCTTCATAAAATAGCACTACCGAATATTCCGCCAAGCCTTCGTCTAAAAAGCCGTGCTCTATTTCGTTGTTACCAACCAGCGTTTGCCACCATTGGTGTGCTGTTTCGTGTACGATTACTTCGCCGTACGCCTTTGGTTCTAAGGCGTCGCTAATCATAACGAGTGCGGGAAACTCCATACCCCCTTGCACGAATTCCGTTTGCACGACGGCGTAGGTCGGATAGGGATAATTGCCAAACTTAGAATTAAACAATGCCAAACTCTTTTGAGCATAGTCGAAAGACTTTTCGGGATTATCGTCGTTATAGTAATAGTAGTTAACTTGCACACCTGAAAGGGTTTTTGAAAGCACTGAAAACTCTTTGGACAGCACTAATGCAAACGAGCGAGCGTTAAGAAGTTGATACGAATAAGTCGTTTTGCCGTCTTGTTGATTGGTAGAAGTTTGTATTCCACTTGAGGCGACCACAAAATCCGAATCACAAGTAAGCGTTACCACGTAGTCGGCGCAATCGCTAAAATATGGGTCGCCGTTAGCGTAATAAAGGCACTCGTAAAAACCGTTTTCACCGTATCCACAAAGTATTGGATAGAAGTTCGCAAGGTTTACACAGTGGTCGTTTACGCCCGTTCTTGCAACGACGTTTGCAAGAGTAATTTGATAGCAAATTACGACTGAAATTCGCTCTTGTGGGAAAACTTCTTTCGGAAGGTCAACTTTTAACACGTTCTTATCTAAGCCACAAATTTCAAAAGGCGTAGCGTTGTTATCAACCGTGCAAGATTGCACGGTAAATTCACCGTAACTATACCCGTTTTTGTACGCCTTGTTTACGTATTGACTTGCTATAGGTTTATACGTAGCGTCCTTTCTAAAAGCATTGGCAAATATATTAAACTTTAAAAAACTAACGGGATTATCAAACTCGTTATAAAAATCTATCGTTTGCGTTGCCGTCAGCACGTTGCCGTCAAGCGACGCCGAAATATCGTATTTTGTTCGCTTACTCTCTTTACTGCACCCGTCACAACCAAAGAGAGTAAATACGCTTAAAAGCACCGCTACGGCACAAAACCATGTTACAATTTTTTTCATAAAAAAACTCCGAATAATACAAGCTTTACCCTATATTATTCGAAGTTGCTGGTTTTAATGCCTTAAATCTTACTTTTCTTCAAAGGTTAGATAGGTTGCAGGGTCAATGGTTTGACCGTTTTCAGTAACCGAAAAATGCAAGTGAGCGCCCGACTTGTATTCTTGACGGTTGGTTACCGAAACTTCGCCTATTACGTCGCCTTGCTTAACCTTTTGGTTTACCACCACAGCGTCGCCGTCCATTATAGAATTATAATAGGTTTTAAGTCCGTTGCCGTGATTAATGCAAATGGTAACGCCGTGAAGCACTGAACTTTCAATACTTTCAACCACTCCGTCGTAAACGGCGTAAACTTCAGAGCCTTCTTGGGCGTAAAAGTCAATCGCACGGTGTGCTTCGTAAATGCCAAGCGTTTGATTGAAGGCAACCGTTTCACAGTATTCGCCAATCTCAGTAACGCCGTCTACCGGCATAATGAAGGTTACCACTTGAACTACCGGCTCGTCCGGTTGAAGGGGGTCGTCAGGCTTTTCTACGTCTAAGGGGTCGTCAGTAAGCTGTCCGCCTTGATTTACAAATTGGTCTTGAACGTCTGGGCGATTTACTAACATTAACGCCACCGATAGCCCCACTGCAAGTATGCAAAAAGCAAGTATGCAATAAATTGCGTTCTTCCTAAAAAACGCTACGATTTTTGCTGTTGATTTATTCATTTTAATCCTCCGATAATTGTTATGTATCGATTATTGCCTTAAATAAATTTTCTATACGCTTTTACAAAACATTTTTACCAAGTTAGTATCCGGCAAAAATGATGGGAGTGCCTAAAACCACCCTATTCTCTCCAACGAAAACGTGCAAGTTGACCTTTTGACCGTTTATAATTTTTAGATATTTAACCTTATCAGAATACAAGTAATAATTAGTGCCGTCAGCAGTGCTTTCTATAAAAACGTTGCATGCGTTAAAATCTTTTATAAACTCGTGCAGGTTAAAGCCTTGCCTACAAATAGTGCAACTTTCACCAAACCTACTAAGATTTAAGGCATATGTGAGCCTTGTAACAGTCTTAAATCGACCGCAAGACGAGTTGTCGTCTAAACACACCGTGTAAGCACTTGCGTATTCTTCAAACACGGGCGTGTTGTTAAAATAGATTAGGTTTGCAAAAACAAAAAAAATGGCAAACACTACTAAAATTCTTTTAAACATAAAAACTCTCCGCTCTTTTGCGGAGAGTATTGACTTTTGCTTTAATTTTTATACCTTATTTTTAGCGAGTTAGAGAAGTTCGGTAACGCCCCACTCACGAAGAACGCTAACACCGTTTACGTGTTCGGTTAAATCCCCCGAATATTTTACGGCTATTTTTAAATCTTCGGGTAATACTTTTGACTGACCGCCCAAAGCGTAATAGGTTTGGCGCATAACGGGTACGCACTTAGCAAGTGCACCTAACTCGGTTTTAACCTTTTGAGTAATCTCTTTAAGTTCAGGCTTGTGCCTTTTAATCATAGCACCTTGTTCTATCAAACCTTTAATAAGGCTTTCTTTGCTAAGTGGATAAACTTTGCAAATTTCTTCCACACGGGAAAGAGCGTCAGGGTACTCTAAAACGTTAATTCTATCAACAGAAAACATAGCGTGGTAAATCTGAATTAGTGCTAAACTTGTAAAAAAGTTCTTCTCAATTTCGCTTGAACTATTATCTGATATAAGTTTAGACGCACACTCGCACGCAGATACACCGTATATTAAGCCGTTTGAATAGGCGTTGGCAAGTTCTAATGCAAGCGAGCAATATAAAAGTTGCTCCGCCTGTTGCTCAAGGCTGTGCTTCATAACGGCATACGCAGAATACACGCTTTCACGGGCAACGACGTACGCCTGTTTGGAAAAATCTTGTTTAGACAAAGCACGTGCTATACGATAATCTATAAGCCCGCTTACGTTAGATAAAACGTGTGCATACGCCACTGCCTTGTTTGCTTGATTTAATTGCTCGTTAATATAAACGAATTTTTGGCAATCAACTTTAACCTTGTCAACGACGTCGCCGTTTATTAGTTCAACGGTTGGCGATAAGATATTTTTAACCGCCAAGCTATCCACTGCACAAACGCAAGGCAAATTTCTTATGCTGGCAAAGTATGAAACCACGCCGTAAAGGGCATAATCAAACGTAAGAACAACCCTTGCATCGTCACCCACGTTAAATATCCCGCTAATTCTATCCACGCTGTAAAGGTTTTCGCCCGACATAATGACGTCAACGTACTCACGATTTATAGCCGAAAGACCTATAGCCACGTGCTTGCCGTATTTATCGTAAGATTCTCTCGTACAAAGTATAAATACCTTGCCAGACGGCGCAATATCGGTTATAAACTTAATAAGGTCTGAATTAAAATTACCGCAAGCAAAAGTGATACTTAAATCATTTTTACCATACTTTTGCTCTGTTTCAGCCCTAAGTTTTGACACCGTATTATTAAGTTTTTGTACTAAATCAGTTGCACTCATCACTTCACCTAAGGCTAATATTAAATTATGCGGGCAAAAAAGTCAAGAGAATTTTAGTTTTTGGCTCATTTTGGGCAGTTTTTTGCATTTTTTTGTAAAAAAACGACATTTTTTTTAAAAAAGCTCTTGAAAAAATTTCTATATATGATATAATTTAAAAAAATAAAATTTTTGGAGGATTTTATTGAAATGAACAAGAATGAATTGATAAGGGCTCTTGCAAACAAATTGGGAATTACCCTTAAAGCAGCGGCTGCTGCTTTGGACGGCACGATTGACGTTATTACCGACGCATTAAACGCTGGTGATAAAGTTCAAATCTCTGGCTTCGGCACTTTTGAAATCAAATCAAAACCCGCTAGAGAAGGCGTTAACCCCAAGACCGGTGAAAAGATTAAGATTTCAGCATCTAAAATCCCTGCTTTCAAATTTGGTAAAGCATATAAAGATTCTTTTAACAAATAATCTTTCACAAGTTTAATTTCAGTAAGATTAAACGGGGCTAACGTTAGCCCCGTTTAGTTTTTATTTCTTTCTTGTTTTCAATATGCTATAAAGGGTTTAACCCCGCTTAAAAAAATATCACGCTTGTTCCAAATGGCACAAGCGTGTTTTTTTAAGACTCTACTTCTTTGTTAATTTTTCGTATGCCGTATAATAACGCTTACCAAACTCTCTTAAAGATACCGAATTAAAGTGCAAGCCGTCGTCTTTTAACGTTAGCCCGCTTGCAGATACCACCGTGAAATTACTAATCTCCTCACAAAGCGAGTTTAGCATAACGTTAAATTCATGCGCACGCTCGCTCAACCCCCACTTTTGTGCTAAGTTGTACGGTAATTCGCCTGCAATAAAGGGTAAATTGCCACCTAAGTCTGCACGGATATCTTTAACGAATTGAATAAATTTAGGTTTGTACGCTCTATATAATTGGTCGTCTACGCAATCGCTTTCGCCTTGATGCCAAATTATTCCCGATAAAGTTGAAGAGCGCATAGCAAGTTTAGTAGTTTGCACGGCGTTGTCGTATAGCACACCGCCTTTTTGCCACTCGCTAATAGTAGTGCCGCCGTCTGCACAAGGAATAAGCCCAACCCTGCAATTTTGGCTTTTAGAAAGCTCGTCGGCAAAACTTGCCGAAAGACCAATTCCACTTGTATAACCCGCACCAAAAATGGCTCTGTCGGGATTGATTGGCTCACTCATACGCAAAAAGCGACCGTTTCTTAACATATAGCATTTATAGTTGTCAATAGGTTTAACGTCAGCAAAGTTTCCCCTGCCAGCCATATTGGACTGCCCTATCATCAAAAACGATTTAAGGTCAGCCCCACCTATAAAATTTCCTTCATTAATTTTAGCCATAAAAGTCCTTCCTTACACGTAATTATCATAATGCAAGTTTTTGTCAATTTTTTACGTTTATTCAGGTAATAGCACGGGGGTTATTTTAAAGCTTTTTAGGTTAATTATAAGTTCGTATCTTCCTATTTTTTTGAAATTATAACTATCGCCACCATCTATTAAAAGATTATCGGTATCAACAACCGACAAACTGTAAGTTTTATAATGTGCCGTGTGAAATCTTGGCAAACTCGTCGTGTAGTTCGTATCCACAAATATAGTATAACGGAATACGTACGGCACGTCTATTTCGTAAGGCGATAAGGTTATATATTGATTTCCGTCGTAATAAACGCAACTGTAATCAGCCGTATCTGGGTTAGTAAGTTCAAGGCGTACGACGTATGTTTTTCTATTGATATAAATATTATACTTTCCGCCAACGTTTACGGTAACGTTCTTTTTATATAATGACGCAAGTTTATTGTTTATATTTTCATCTAACGTTACCTTATAGCAACTTGTGTGAAGATTATTAAAAAAGCAGATAAAGTCGTTTGCATTTAGGTTAAAATCATTAATAACGAACTCGTTTTGATTTGAGGGGTTAACGTTCATTTCAACCCAATTTGTTTTCACGGAATAAATACTGCAATTTTTTATGGTGTAATAAACGGGCGTTTGAATTTCTTCCTTAAAAACAACATCAAATTTTAAGGTGTCCACGTCAAAAATAAGCTTATACTTGCCTGTTTTTTTAACGTTAATTTGAATATCGTAGCCTTGCTCTTTTTCTTCTTGAACAAATTCAGAAAAATCACCTTCCTTTAAGGAAGCAAAAACATCCCAGCTGTTTTCGACGTCCATATAAAAATAGTCTTCTTGATAAAAGTATAGGTTGTCGTAAACACGTTTGTTCCCGTCAAGATAAAAATAGTCTATTTTTAAGAACTCACCCTTTACTTCCGCCCACAAGCTAAGCCCCTTGGATGTATAATACGTTACGCCGTCTTGTGCAACAAAATGCTCTAAGTCTACGTTTTCAGGTGCGACAACCACAGCGTCGGCATTATAATCGGTTGGCGTGTCATCAAAGATAAAACAACCCACCAAAGGTGTGCTACTTACAAACAATAATAAGGTTGCTATAAAATATAAACAAAACTTCTTCATATTAAGCCCCTTTAACTTTTATATTTTAATTGTATCACAATATTTAAAAAAATCAATATTATAATTATAATTTTAAGCTTAGCGTATTTGCTTAAGTAAAATAGCCAAATAAAAACCACTTTAGAAATACTAAAGTGGTTTTATTATTAATGTTTAATTCTTAAATGGTTAAATTATTTAACGATTTTAGAAACAACGCCTGAACCTACGGTTCTGCCACCTTCACGGATAGCGAAACGTAAACCTTCTTCCATAGCGATAGGAGTGATTAGGTTAACCTTAATGGTAACGTGGTCACCAGGCATAACCATTTCTACGCCTTCAGGAAGAATGATTGAACCAGTAACGTCGGTAGTTCTGAAATAGAATTGAGGACGATAGTTGTTGAAGAACGGGGTGTGACGGCCACCTTCTTCTTGTTTAAGAACGTAAACTTGACCTTCGAATTCGGTGTGGGGTTTAACAGAACCGGGTTTAGCGATAACTTGACCTCTTTCGATGTCTCTCTTATCGATACCACGGAGAAGTGCACCAACGTTGTCACCTGCTTGAGCTTCGTCAAGTAACTTTCTGAACATTTCAAGACCGGTAATAACGGTGTTCTTAGATTCGTCAGAAAGACCAACGATTTCAGCGGGGTCGTTAACGTGAGCAACACCACGTTCTACTCTACCAGTAGCAACGGTACCACGACCAGAAATGGTGAATACGTCTTCTACAGGGAGCAAGAAGGGCTTGTCTTCGTCTCTTTCAGGGGTAGGAATGTAGCTATCAACAGCATCCATTAATTCAAAAATAGGTTTGCATTCAGCTGAATTCTTGATTTCATCAGCAGAGTGGTCTGCTTGAGCATATTCAAGAGCAACTAAAGCTGAGCCCTTAATGATAGGAGTATCGTCGCCAGGGAAGCCATATTCAGAAAGAAGTTCTCTGATTTCCATTTCAACTAATTCTTGAAGTTCGGGGTCGTCGAGTTGGTCACACTTGTTCATGAAAACGATAATGTAAGGAACGCCTACTTGACGAGCGAGAAGAATGTGTTCTCTGGTTTGGGGCATAGGACCGTCGGTTGCAGCAACTACGAGAATTGCGCCGTCCATTTGAGCAGCACCGGTAATCATGTTCTTAACGTAGTCAGCGTGTCCGGGGCAGTCAACGTGTGCATAGTGACGGTTTTCAGTTTGGTACTCAACGTGTGAGGTGTTAATTGTGATACCTCTTGCCTTTTCTTCAGGAGCTTTATCGATTTCGTCGTATCTCATTTTTTGAGCGTTACCAACTGAAGATAAAGTCATCGTGATAGCTGCGGTAAGAGTGGTTTTACCATGGTCAACGTGACCGATGGTACCGATGTTAATGTGCGGTTTACTTCTGTCAAATTTAGCCTTTGCCATTTAAGTTTCCTCCAAATTTTCAAATGATAATTTTTTTATTTTAAATTTTTTATTTGTTTTTAATATATATTGTTTTTATTTTACAATAAATTCCATCTATTGTCAAGATAAAATTTACGCTTTTTTACCCATAATCTTTTCGCCAACTGATTTTGGAACTTCAGCGTAGTGTGAGAACTGCATAGTGTAGTTACCACGACCTTGAGTTCTACTTCTTAAGTCGGTTGCGTAACCGAACATTTCAGCGAGTGGAATATGAGCGTCAATAGCCTTAACGCCGTTTCTATCTTCAGTACCTTGAATAATACCACGACGAGCGGTAACGTTACCCATAAGGTCACCGAAGTAAGCTTCGGGAGTAATAATTTCAACTTTCATAACTGGTTCTAAAAGAACGCTCTTTGCTTTTTGTAAACCGTCTTTAAGAGCCATGCTACCAGCAATTTTGAACGCCATTTCTGACGAGTCAACGTCGTGGTAGCTACCGTCGTAAACGGTAACCTTAAAGTCAACTACTTCGTAACCAGCTAAGATACCGTTCTTAGACGCTTCTTGAATACCCTTATTGATAGGTTGAATAAATTCCTTAGGAATAGAACCACCAACGGTTTCGTCAACGAATTCGTAACCCTTACCAGGCTCTTGCGGTTCAAGACGAATCTTACAGTGACCGTATTGACCGTGACCACCCGTTTGACGCTTAAACATACCTTCAGCTTCAACTGCTTGACGGATAGTTTCTTTGTAAGCAACTTGGGGTTGACCTACGTTAGCTTCTACACGGAATTCACGAAGCAATCTATCAACGATAATTTCCAAGTGAAGTTCGCCCATACCAGCAATGATGGTTTGACCGGTTTCACCGTCGGTGTAGGTTTTGAAGGTGGGGTCTTCTTCAGCAAGTTTTGCTAAAGCAAAGCCCATCTTTTCTTGACCTTGTTTGGTTTTGGGTTCAATTGCAACTCTAATAACGGGTTCTGGGAATTCCATTTGTTCCAATACGATAGGAGCGTTTTCAACGCACAAGGTGTCACCTGTGGTGGTTTCCTTAAGACCTACGATTGCACAAATATCACCAGCGAAAATCTCGTCAACTTCTTCACGATGGTTAGCGTGCATACGAACGATACGTGCAATTCTTTCTTTTTTACCTTTGGTTGCGTTATAAACGTATGAACCGGTTTTTAACGTACCAGAGTAAGCACGGAAGAACGCCAACTTACCAACGAAGGGGTCGGTAGCGATTTTGAACGCTAAGCCACAGAAAGGAGCGTTGTCTTCAGGTGCTCTGCCAACTTCGTTGCCGTCGTCGTCAGTACCCTTAATTTCGCCAACGTCTAAGGGGCTTGGCAAATAATCAACGATAGAGTCTAAAAGGTGTTGAACGCCCTTATTCTTATAAGATGAACCGCAAAGAACGGGAGTAACCTTCATCGCAAGAACAGCCTTACGAAGACCTGCTTTAATTTCTTCAACCGAAAGGTCGCCTTCTTCAAAGAACTTTTCCATTAAAGCGTCGTCTTGTTCAGCAGCGATTTCAACGATAGCGTTGTGCGCCTCTTCACAAGCATCAATCAAATCAGCAGGAACGTCAACGATTTCAGTGTCCTTACCCATTTCGTCTTTATAAATGGTTGCCTTCTTAGTAATAACGTCTACGATACCTTTAAAGGTGTCTTCCTTACCAATAGGAAGTGTAATAGGAAGAGCGTTGGTGTGAAGTCTTTCACGCATCATTTCGATAGCGTTTTCAAAGTTTGCACCGTTTATATCCATTTTGTTAACGTAAGCGATTCTGGGTACTTTGTACTTGTCAGCTTGACGCCAAACGGTTTCACTTTGTGGTTCAACACCGCCCTTTGCACAGAAAGTTGCAACTGCACCGTCTAAGATACGGAGTGAACGTTCAACTTCTACGGTAAAGTCAACGTGTCCGGGGGTGTCGATAATATTGATTCTGTGACCTTTCCAGTGGCAAGTGGTTGCAGCAGACGTAATGGTAATACCACGTTCTTGTTCTTGAACCATCCAGTCCATAGTAGCGCCACCGTCGTGGGTTTCGCCTACTTTGTGAACTCTACCGGTATAGAACAAAATTCTTTCGGTGGTGGTTGTCTTACCAGCGTCAATGTGCGCCATAATACCAATGTTTCTGGTCACGTTTAAGCTATATTCTCTAGCCATAATTGTCTCCCCCGATTAAAATCTATAATGTGCGAAAGCCTTGTTGGCTTCAGCCATTCTGTGGGTGTCTTCTTTCTTCTTAACTGCAGCGCCGGTGCTGTTGAAAGCATCAACTAATTCACCTGCAAGTCTTGCAGCCATTTCTCTTTCGCCTCTCTTTCTGGCAGCAATAACTAACCAACGGATAGCGAGAGTTTGTCTTCTTTCAGCTCTGATTTCGATAGGAACTTGATAGTTAGCACCACCTACTCTCCTTGCTTTAACTTCTACCATAGGCATAATGTTGTTTAATGCCTGCGTAAACATTTCCATAGGTTCTTGTCCAACTTTTTCTGCAGCAGCAGTAAAAGCTTCGTAAACAATACCTTGAGCGATACCCTTTTTACCGTCGAGCATAACTTGGTTGATAAGTTTGGTAACAACCTTATTGCTATACACGGGATCGGGTAAAACGTCTCTCTTTGCAATATTGCCTCTTCTTGGCATATTTATAATCCTCCTTTAATTATTTTGCACTTACGTGCCTTTCGTTAAGGGCAAACCCTTAATTCGTACGGCTATCACTTGCCCAACTATTGGGTAGCGAACCTTCTGCCTTACAGCATACTGCCTACCAATCGGGTTTATTTTCCGAATTACCGATTTTAAGTAGGTGCCTTGTTTTTAAACTGTTAAAAAATAAAGCTTATTATTTAGGTCTTTTAGCGCCGTATCTTGACCTTGCTTGTCTGCGCTTTGCAACGCCGGCAGTGTCAAGTGCGCCACGAATAATGTGGTATCTAACACCAGGTAAGTCTTTAACTCTTCCGCCACGGATAAGAACTGAACTGTGTTCTTGTAAGTTGTGACCTTCACCCGGGATATATACGATACCTTCAGCCTTGTTAGTAAGTCTTACTCTGGCAATTTTACGAAGAGCAGAGTTAGGCTTTTTAGGGGTAGTAGTGGTAACTGACAAGCAAACACCACGCTTTTGAGGACATTCATCCAAAATTGGTGACTTAGACTTGTAAGTAATTTTCTTTCTACCTTGTCTTATTAACTGTTGAATTGTAGGCATAGCACACCTCCTTAATTTTTTCGGTTTATTCGGAAAACGGACTCGGAAATATCCGCTTAGGAATCTTTTTTGGTTTGTGCCGTTCGCTCTCACGAACGGCACTTTTTTAATTTTATCAAAAATAAGCTATTTAGTCAAATAAAAACAACCGATTTTCGTGTTTTTTTACCCTTTTGGGTAGCAAACGTTAAATTTGTTCTTCTTCGACCGTTTCAACCGGCTTAGAAACTACCGTTTGTGGAGAAACGTTCTTGTAATCACGGATACCCGTACCTGCGGGAATCAACTTACCAATAATAACGTTTTCTTTAAGACCGAGAAGCGGGTCGATTTTGTTTTTAATAGCGGCTTCAGTAAGAACCCTTGCGGTTTCTTGGAAGGACGCTGCAGAAAGGAAGCTTTCCTTAGCGAGCGCTGCCTTGGTGATACCGAGAAGAATTCTCTTACCAACAGGGGGTCTTAAGCCGGCGTCTAACGCCTTCATGGTCTCTTCTTCAAATCTATGAAGGTCAAGTTTTTCACCCGGCAAGATGTCTGCATCGCCAGGGTTTTCAACTTGAACTTTCTTCATCATTTGACGAACGATAATTTCAACGTGTTTGTCGTTAATATCAACGCCTTGGCTACGGTAAACGCTTTGGATTTCACGCAAGATGTAATCTTGTACGCCCTTAATACCCTTAGTCTTTAAGATATCTTGTGGATATACCGAGCCGTTGGTAAGGATAGTGCCCGGTTCAACCTTGTCGCCGTCCTTAACGATAACGCCCGTACCGAAAGGTATGGTGTAATCCTTAGTTTCGCCGTCGTCGGTTTTGATAATAACGTGTATAATTTTGTCTTTTTCTTGAATTTCTACTTCACCGCTGTGTTCACAAACGATTGCAGAGAACTTAGGTCTTCTTGCTTCAAAGAGTTCTTCAACTCTGGGAAGACCTTGGGTAATATCGCCCGTAGATGCAATACCGCCGGTGTGGAAGGTTCTCATAGTAAGCTGAGTACCGGGTTCACCGATTGACTGAGCTGCAATGATACCAACCGCTTCGCCGATTTGAACGGGGTTGTTATTACTCATATTTTTGCCGTAGCACTTAGCGCATACGCCCGTCTTTGATTTGCAGGTGAATACACTTCTAATTTCAACTTCTTCGATACCAGCCTTAACGATTTCGTCAGCCATATCTTCGGTAATCATTTGGTTAGCGCCAACCATAACTTCGCCGGTAGCGGGGTTGATAACGTCACTAACGACGAATCTGCCTGCGATTCTGTCACGTAAGCCTTCAATTTCCTTGCCAGAAGCATCGGTAATTGCCCTTACTTTAACACCCTTAACGTTTTCGCCAAGGCTTGCAAAACAATCGTCTTCTTTGATAATAACTTCTTGCGATACGTCAACTAACCTACGAGTTAAGTAACCAGAGTCAGCCGTTTTAAGAGCGGTATCGGCAAGACCTTTACGACCACCGTGTGAAGAAATGAAGTATTCGAGAACTGAAAGACCTTCACGGAAGCAAGATTTAACGGGAACTTCAATAGTTTTACCGTTCGGGTCGGTCATAAGACCACGCATACCGCAAAGTTGCTTAATTTGGTCGATAGAGCCACGGGCACCAGAGTTAGCCATCATAAGAATTGGGTTAAACTCATCTAAGGTTGCCCTTAACTTGTCTGAAACGTCGTCGGTAGCCTTCTTCCAAATGGAAACTACTTTCTTGTATCTTTCGTCGTCGGTAATATAACCCTTCTTGTAAAGGTTTTCTACCTTTAATACGTGTTCTTCAGCAGTCTTCAAGATGCCGGCCTTTTCCTTGGGCATATGCATATCGAACACGCTGGTAGTGATAGCGCCAACGGTTGAATACTTGAAGCCCAAAGCCTTGATTTTATCAAGAACGTCTGCGGCACAACTTGCACCGTGACGTTTGAAGCATGCGCCAACGATTTTTTGCAAGTCTTTCTTGCCAACGAGTTTGTTGATTTCGTATTTTAACGCATCTTCTTTAGTTTTTCTTTCAGCGAAGCCTAAATCTTGTGGGATTGCTTCGTTGAAGATAATCTTACCAACTGAAGTTTTTACCCTGCCGGTAACTACTTCGCCGCAGGCTTCAACGCTTCTACGAACGATAATTTCGTCTTGAAGTCTAATCTTGCCCGTTTGATAAGCCATTAACGCTTCTTCGGGTGAAGCGTAAGAAACGGTGTGTTCGGGAACGCCGTAAACTACGCCGTTTTCGTCCTTTCTGCCCTTTTCGTTATACTTTTCGCCAATTTGACGACGTAAAATAGTAAGATAGTAAGAACCCATAACCATGTCTTGAGTAGGACTCATAACAGGTTTACCGTCAGAAAGCTTCAAGATGTTGTTAGAAGCGAGCATTAAGAATCTTGCTTCTGCTTGTGCTTCAACTGACAAGGGAACGTGAACTGCCATTTGGTCACCGTCGAAGTCGGCGTTGAACGCACCACATACTAACGGATGAAGTTTAATAGCTCTACCTTCGATAAGGATAGGCTCAAAGGCTTGAATAGAAAGTCTGTGAAGTGTAGGAGCACGGTTTAAGAATACGGGGTGGTCTTTGATAACTTCTTCAAGAACGTCCCAAACAACCGTTTTAGCACGTTCAACCGTACGTTTAGCGTTTTTAATGTTGTGGCAAATATTATTTTCCACAAGTTTTTTCATAACGAACGGCTTGAATAATTCGATAGCCATTTCCTTTGGCAAACCGCATTGATAAAGTTTAAGTTCAGGACCAACTACGATAACCGAACGGCCAGAATAGTCAACACGCTTACCGAGAAGGTTTTGACGGAAACGACCTTGCTTACCACGGAGCATACCAGAAAGGGATTTAAGTTCTCTGTTACCAGCACCACTGATAGCCTTACCCCTTCTACCGTTGTCGATTAAAGCGTCAACGGCTTCTTGAAGCATTCTCTTTTCGTTTCTAATAATGATTTCAGGAGCACCTAACTCCATCAACTTTTTAAGTCTGTTGTTTCTGTTGATAACCCTACGGTACAAATCGTTAAGGTCAGAAGTAGCAAATCTACCACCGTCAAGCTGAACCATAGGACGAAGTTCAGGCGGAATAACGGGAAGCACGTCCAAAATCATCCATTCGGGCTTGTTACCGCTCTTTCTGAAAGCTTCGATAATTTCAATACGTTTAACGGCACGAATTCTACGTTGACCGGAAACGTTTTCTTCAATAATTTTCTTGGTTTCAGCACTTTCTTTTTCTAAGTCGATAGCCATTAAAAGTTCTTTAATAGCTTCAGCACCCATACCCGTTTTGAAAGAACCAACGCCGTATTGTTCTTCCATTTCCATCTTTTCTCTATCGCTAATAACTTGCTTGTAGAGAAGTGAAGTTTCACCGGGGTCTAAAACGACGTGACAAGCAAAATATAAAACTTGCTCTAACGCCTTGGGGCTCATATCAAGCATAAGACCTATTCTTGAAGGAACGCCCTTAAAGTACCAAATATGCGAAACGGGTGCGGCAAGTTCAATGTGACCCATTCTGTCACGACGAACTTTAGATTTAGTAATTTCTACGCCACACTTGTCGCAGATAACGCCTTTATAGCGAATTCTCTTATACTTACCGCAATGACATTCCCAGTCTTTAGTCGGTCCGAAAATTCTTTCGCAGAAAAGACCGCCCATTTCAGGTTTTTGCGTTCTGTAGTTAATAGTTTCAGGCTTGGTAACTTCGCCGTAAGACCATTCACGAATCTTTTCCGGTGAAGCTACGCCTATTTGTATGGAGTCAAAATTGTTAAGTTCAAACATTATCTTATACCCTCCTTACTCTTCGTCTTCGATATCGAAGTCGTCGTCCAAGAAATCGCCGTCTGGAACGGTGGTATCTACTTCAACGTCATCGTCGTCGAACATATCTTTAGTGCTAAAACCAAAGTCGTCGTCAATATCAACTTCTTCAGTGTCTTCAAACAAGGTTTCATCAGAGATTTCATCAGCGTCGTCGATAACGACTTCTTCTTGAACTTCTCTTTCCTTAAATTGCGGAACAACGTCGTCGTAATCGGCTTCGATAAGGTCTTTAATAGCAAGTTCTTCTTTGTTTTCAGTAAGAACCTTCATATCGAGAGCAAGAGATTGCAATTCTTTAAGAAGAACCTTAAACGCTTCGGGGATACCGGGTTCGCTAATGTTAGTACCCTTAACGATAGATTCGTAAGTCTTTACACGACCAACGATATCGTCAGACTTAACGGTTAAGATTTCTTGAAGAACGTGTGCTGCACCGTACGCTTCGAGAGCCCAAATTTCCATTTCACCGAAACGTTGGCCACCGAATTGTGCCTTACCACCGAGAGGTTGTTGGGTAACCAAACTATAAGGACCGGTTGAACGTGCGTGAATCTTATCGTCAACTAAGTGGTGGAGCTTAATCATATACATTTGACCCACGGTAACTCTGTTTTCGAAAGGTTCGCCCGTTCTGCCGTCGTAAAGTTGAATTTTACCGTCAACTTCGCCGTCGGGGTTAACGATGTTGTTTTCTTTTAATAATTCTTTAATTTCGCTTTCAGAAGCACCGTCGAATACGGGGGTAGCAATCTTCCAGCCGAGTTGTTTACATACTAATCCTAAGTGAACTTCAAGTACCTGACCGATGTTCATACGTGAAGGAACGCCGAGCGGGTTAAGTACTATTTGAAGTGGCGTACCGTCCGCCATAAAGGGCATATCCGATTCGGGTAAAATTCTTGAAATAACACCCTTGTTACCGTGACGGCCTGCCATCTTATCGCCGATAGAGATTTTACGTTTTTGAGCAATGTAGACTCTAACTAATTTGTTAACGCCGGGTGCAAGTTCGTCCTTGTTGGCACGGGTAAACACCTTGACGTCAACAACGATACCACCTTCGCCGTGCGGAACTTTAAGTGAAGTATCCCTAACTTCCCTAGCCTTTTCACCGAATATTGCACGGAGTAATCTTTCTTCTGGGGTAAGTTCAGCTTCGCCCTTGGGGGTAACCTTACCAACCAAGATGTCGCCACTGTTAACTTCAGCACCTATTCTTACTATACCGTCTTCGTCAAGGTCTTTAAGTGCGTCGTCGCCAACGTTGGGGATATCACGGGTAATTTCTTCTTCGCCAAGACGTGTGTCACGTGCGTCGATTTCGTGTTCTTCAATGTGAATAGTGGTAAACACGTCTTCACGAACCAATTTTTCAGAAAGCAAGATAGCATCTTCGTAGTTATAGCCTTCCCAGCTCATAAAGCCTACGAGAATATTTCTACCGAGAGCAAGTTCGCCGTTCTTAGTTGAAGGGCCGTCCGCAATGGTTTGACCAGCAGTAATTCTTTCGCCCTTGTCAACGATTGGTTTTTGGTTAAGGCAAGTGCCTTGGTTGCTACGTTCAAACTTTTTAAGTTTATAAGTTCTGTCCGTTCCGTCGTCTTCAGTGATAACGATTTTATCACTTGCGACACTCTTAACGTAACCAGCGTTAACGGCGTTAACCATTACGCCACTGTCGTATGCAATACGTCTTTCAATACCGGTTGCTACGATAGCGTTTTCAGGACAAAGTAGCGGAACTGCTTGACGTTGCATGTTAGAGCCCATTAGCGCACGGTTGGTATCGTCGTTTTCCAAGAAAGGAATAAGTGCGGTTGCAACCGAAATGAGCTGTTTGGGCGAAACGTCCATATAATCGATTTTTTCTTTAACTTCTTCAGTTATTTCATCTCTGCGACGGCAAGATACACGGTCGTTAACGAAGTACTTGTTGTCAACGAGCGGTTCGTTAGCTTGTGCTACCACGTAGTTATCTTCTTCGTCTGCAGTTAAATAGTCAACTTGTTCGGTAACGATGGTTTCCAAACGACCATCCTCGGCTAAAACGTGTTCAACCTTTCTATAAGGTGATTCGATAAAACCGTATTCGTTAACTTGAGCGTACGCAGCAAGAGAAGTGATAAGACCGATGTTTTGACCTTCAGGGGTTTCTATCGGACACATTCTGCCGTAGTGAGAGTGGTGAACGTCACGCACTTCAAAGGTTGCTCTGTCACGGTTAAGACCGCCGGGGCCTAACGCAGAAAGTTTTCTCTTGTGGGTAAGTTCTGCAATGGGGTTGGTTTGGTCCATAAATTGTGAAAGTTGTGATGAACCAAAGAACTCTTTAATAGCAGAGCTTACGGGACGCACGTTGATAAGACCTTGTGGTGAAACTTCCTTGGGGTCTTGAGTTGCCATTCTTTCCTTGATAACCCTTTCCAAACGAGCGATACCGATACGGAATTGATTTTGTAAAAGTTCGCCGACAGAACGAACACGACGGTTGCCCAAGTGGTCGATATTGTCAACGGTATTAAGACCAACGTTCAAATCAAGGTTAACTGACACTGATGCAATGATATCGTCAACGGTGATATGCTTGTGGTTTAACTTTTCAAGTAAAGGACGAAGAAGTTTTTTATCTTCGGCAGTGAACTTTTCGGGCAAGCCGTTTTCTAAGAAACGGTGGAAAGCCACGCAGGCTTCAACGAATCTTAAGCGGATTTCCCTTGCCTTTTCGTAATTCTTTCTGTCTTCAGGCTTTTCATCGGCAAGGTTAGCGATTTCCTTATCTTGAATATAGAAGAATTCGTTAATTTGCTTTTTAAGAGTTTCCCCTGCTTGCTCAACTGAAGTAGAGTTTGCTTGGCTCGCAACCACTTTAGAAAATTCAAATACGGGGAAGTAAACGTAATCAAGTAAGCCGAAAGCTTTGGGGTCAGCGCCCGTCAAAGCGTTAAAGCTTGCTACGTTGTTTGCAATAATTTTGTGCTTAACGCCGTCAATATCTGCATAGAATTGGTTAACGCCTGCGTTTTGAATAGCTTCAGCAGTTTGAACGTCGATAACTTGACCAGCGGTAGCCAAAACTTCGCCGTCGGCAGAAATAACGTCGGTAAAAGATTTTAAGCCAACGATTCTTGCGCCTAAGCGTAAGCGTTTGTTGAACTTGTATCTACCAACACGTGCGATATCGTATCTTCTTGCATCGAAGAAAAGATTTTTAAGATGTTGCCTTACTGCTTCATCGGTGGGGATTTCGCCCGGACGGAGACGACGGTACAATTCGATTAAGCCGTCGTTTTCAGATTTAGCGGTATCTTTAGCACAGGTGTCGATAATCATTTGGTCGTTTTCAAAGAGTTCTGCAATAGCTTCGTCCGTGCCAAAGCCAAGCGCACGAAGAAGAACGGTAGCCGTAAGCTTTCTAGTTCTATCAACGTGTACCCACAAAACGTTTTGAGAGTCTTGTTCAAATTCTAACCAAGCACCCCTTGAAGGTATAACGGTGGTGTCGAAAAGTTTTTTACCCGACTTGTCCACTTGCATGCCGTTGTAAACGCCGGGTGAACGAACGAGTTGCGATACGATAACTCTTTCCGCACCATTGATAAGGAACGAACCGTTGTCGGTCATAAGCGGGAAGTCACCCATGAACACTTCTTGGTCAATAACTTCGTCGGTTACTTTATTAACGAGCCTTACTTTAACCCTCAAAGGGAGCGCATAGGTCTCACGTCTAGACCTGCATTCCTTTTCGTCATACTTGGGCTTACCTTCTAAACTGTGGTCTAAAAAGTAAAGTTCAAAGTGGTCAGAGTAGTCGGTTATCGGTGAAAAGTCTTCAAGAACTTCGGTAATGCCTTCTTTAATAAAAGACGCATACGAATCTTTTTGAATTTTTACGAGATAGGGCAATTCAATCGCTTCGTTGATTCTGCTGAAAGTCTTTCTCGTAATCTTTCCACTTGTGATTTCGGATAATTTTCGTGCCATCAAACACACACTCCTTAAATTTTTTTATATTTATTTGCCGTCAGGGTTTACAAACCGAAAATTATGTAGTATAATCATCTTGACGGTTGAAAATTGGTTATTATCAAATAAAATCATTGTTTTTTCGGGTTTTTTACCCATAATTTTTTGGTCAAAAAATCCTTAAATAGCGATAATATTCGATACTAACCTATCATAATACATTTTATTATAATAGCGTACTTTTCAAGCGTTGTCAAGCAATTTACCAAACTTTTAATTTTTTTTGTTTTTTTACCCTATTTTTACGGGGTTTTTGAATTTTATAAAGGGTGTTTATGAGAGTAGATAAGTTTCTAAAAGTAAGCAGAATATTAAAAAGGCGCACCTTAGCGCAAGACGCCGCAAACGGCGGTAGGGTTAAAATTAACGGCAAAACGGTTAAGCCGTCACACGAAGTTAAGGTGGGCGACTGCATTGAACTTGGCTTTAACAGTGGCACGGTTAAATTAGAAGTTTTGGCTATTAAAGAAACGGTTAAAAAGGAAGAGGCGGAGAATTTATACCGCATAATAGGTGACTAATATGAAAGTATCGGTAATATTGGCTTGTGCAGGCAAGGGCGTTCGCTCTGGGCTAAACCAAAATAAAATACTATATTCTTTAGACGGCGAAAACTGCTTGCAAAAATGTCTAAAGGCGTTTAGGTCGGTAGGCGTAGACCAAATAATAGTAACTTCCAACACCGCTGACTTTGACCAAATCACTAAAATTTGCGAAAATCAAGCCACGGTAGTGCTTGGTGGCGAAACAAGAACTCAGTCAATAAAAAACGCCCTTACCCAAGTAAGTGGCGATATAGTTTTAATTCACGATGGTGCAAGACCTTTCGTTACACAAAAGATTATTAAGCACTGTATCGAAGGGGCTATAAAATTTGGTGGCGTAATACCCGTCGTTCCTTCCCCCGACACTGTCATAAAGGGCGATGACGGTGTGGTTTTAGACTATTTAGGCAAGGGCGGACTTTATAGAGTTCAAACCCCGCAAGCCTTCAAAACCGAACTTATTATAAAAGCGTATCAGGTGGCTGGCGATAAAACCTTTAACGACGACGGCGAGTTGTTTAATCAATATATATCCCCCTTGCATTACGTTGACGGAGACGCTTGCAACGTTAAACTTACCTTTGCCGACGACTTTACCACGAGCAGTAAGGTGCGTTTCGGTACGGGCTTTGATTGTCATAGGCTAACTGAGAATAGAAAACTTATTTTAGGTGGCGTTACTATCCCTCACGATAAAGGCTTGCTTGGGCATTCTGACGCAGACGTGCTTACGCACGCTATTATGGATGCAATTTTATCTGCGTGTGCTTTGGGTGATATTGGCAAACACTTCCCCGATAACGATATGCAGTACAAAGACGCCGATAGTATTGAACTACTCAAACGTGTGCTTTGTTTGATAGACTCCAAAGGGTTTAAGGTCCAAAGTATAAGTGCAACCGTTATGGCTGAAAAACCTAAACTCAAAGGACATATACCTGCCATTACCAATAATCTTGCAAGCGTATTAGGGGTTTCTGTAGACAACGTCGGCATAGGCGCAACCACGCTTGAAGGCTTGGGCTTCGTTGGTCGTGAAGAAGGCATATGCGTAAACGCCACTGCAGTAGTGGTTGAAAAATAATCGCCCGTCTAAACGTTTTCAAATCACACCCAAAATATCGATAAAAACTAAACGCCACTTGGCTAACCAAGTGGCGTTTTTTTATATTTATTTCGTCTCAAAAGTTTTTCTGCCGAGTTCGTTCATGCGGTCACAAAGTTTTCTTGCAATAGCATCCCTATCCCCGCACTCTTGTAAAAGCGTACTGTATTTAACGGGAGCGTCAACCATATGTACTTTATTATTCTTATTGAAATAAGTTACGTAAACGGGCAAATCCATACCCTTTTTATAGCAGTATTCCAACAAGATTACAAAGCCGTTATGAAAGCCTTCAAGTTGGTCTAAATATCCGTTTGTCGAGTCTTCCGGAAAGATTACTACGCTATCCCCTTTTTGCAAAGCCTTAATACTTTCGGTAAGCGTGCTTTTAAATCTAACGTCCCTATACGTATTTATAATGTTTAAGCCTTTGTAGAAAAGGGTGGTAAGCGGAGAAGCAAGTAAACAATATATCCTTGCCAAGTGAATATTCCAGCCACGTTTTTGGTGATAGAATACTTGGGTTTGATATTTATAGGTAGAGCGCAAGCCACCGTTCATTTCGTGCGCACCCCAAAGCCTAATGGGTCTATCCAAATACAATTCAAACGAAAGTGGTGCAGACGTGTTTACATGGTTAGAAAGTATCACACCCGTTTGGGTAATTTCATCCCCCAAAAACACGAACTTAGTTTTCTTTTTGAAAAGTTTTATAAAACCCCTATATCCCCTATAGAAAAAGCCTTTTTTGTTGCGACGTAAATTTTTGTTTTCCATATGCCTTTGTCCTTTGTGAATATGTTAAATTACTAATTCAATGATACGCCTTTTAAAATAGTTTGTCAAACAAAAAGCCGTTTGCAAATAGTAATTATAGGTCAATATTCTTAAAAAAACATTGAAAATTGTTAACAAAAAAATAATAGAAAAGTAAAATGGGCACAACAAAGTTGCACCCATAATTTTTGAGTTTTTTAGTAAATTAGTTGTCTTTCTTTTCTTTCTTAGCTACGTCAACAACCATTTTGCCATCGTAATAACCACACTTAGGGCATACTCTATGAGAAGCCTTTAATTCGTGGCATTGGGGGCATTCTGAAAGATTAGGAGCTTCAATCTTCCATTGAGCGAATCTCGTATTGGTTCTTTGCTTACTCGTTTTACTTTTTTGTACTGCCATTTTTATTTACCATCCCTATTTGTTTTTACATTTACATTGCTCGTCGTTAAGATTTACGCCACAACCAAAGCAAATACCTTTACAATCGTCACTGCAAAGCAAAGTTACCGGCATATTGATTAATATAGCGTCTTTTACGATTTTAGTAAGGTCCACCCTATCGTTAACAACCGAATAACCGTCTAAGTTGTTTTCACAAAGGTCTTCGGCAAAGTCTACCGAAAATTGACGTTGGGTTTGTTTAAGGCACTTAGTGCATTCCCCGCAGAGCGTGAAGTTTACTTGCCCTTCAACGTAGGCTTGATGATTGCCCGTCAAAGAAATAGTGCCTTCAACCTTAACAACCTTATCAACTTCTACGTGTGGAATATCAGAAAGGTTTTCATCAAGATTATATTCAAAAAAGAAATCTTGATAGTCCTTACCGGTACGCCTAATTGCTCTTAAATCTAAAATCATACTTAACCCCAATTTATAAGCAAAGTCAAGTATATACTATTTGCTTACGCTTTGTCAACGATTTTTGCAAGTTTTTTGGGTTTTAACGTTTTTTTGAATTATTTACTGGTAAGTAGTTTAGTTTCTCTTGCAATAGACAATTCTTCGTTGGTGGGAAGAACTATAATCTTAACTGAAGAATCTTCGGTGTTGAGATAACCTATACCACTATCGTATTCTTGGTTTTTCTTGTCGTCAAACTTAGCACCGCAGAATTCCATATTTTCCATAACTAAGCGACGGATTCTGGGTGAGTGTTCGCCAATACCACCGGTGAACACAACGGCGTCAACGCCACCTAAAACGGCGATGTAACTACCAACGTATTTTCTAACTCTATAAGCGAGCATCTCCAACGCTAAAAGCGCCTTTTCGTTGCCTTCGGCGGTAGCGGCTTCTAAGTCACGAAGGTCACTTGATACCCCGCTTACACCCATAACACCGCACTTTTTATTTAGATAGTCAACAACTTCTTCGGGTGCAAGACCTAACTTAGCACGCATAAATTCAACTGCGGCGGGGTCGATGTCACCACTTCTCGTACCCATTACCAAGCCTTCAAGCGGAGTAAAGCCCATAGAAGTGTCTTGGCACTTACCGTCTTTAACGGCAGAAATTGAAGAACCGTTACCTAAGTGGCAAACGATAATTTTAGACTCTTTACCAACAAGTTTAGCCGCTTCTTCACTAACGAACTTGTGTGAAGTACCGTGGAAGCCGTATTTTCTAATCTTATATTTATCGTACACGTCGTAAGGAATAGCGTACATATACGCCTTAGCAGGCATGGTTGAGTGGAAGGTCGTATCAAAAACGGCTACCATAGGAACGCCGGGCATAACTTGCATACAGCTTTTAATACAAGCGATGTTGCCAGGCATGTGAAGTGGTCCTAATTCAGCGTTCTTTTCACAAATCTTAATAACTTCTTCGTCAATTACTACTGAGTTATGGAAGTCTTCGCCAGAGTGAAGAACTCTGTGACCTACTGCACCGATTTCCGAAATATCGTTAAGAGCGCCGTTTTCCTTGTCAAGCATAGCTTTAAGAACAAGTTCCATAGCTTCCTTGTGGGTGGGCATTTCTTGTTCGATAACGATTTGTCTGCCATCGAAGGTTTTTTGAGAAAGTTTGCCACCTTTGAAAGTAATTCTTTCGCAAAGACCTTTCAAAACAACGCTTTCGTCAGTCATATCAATAAGTTGATATTTAAGTGAAGAGCTACCTGCATTTACAACTAAAATTTTCATTTTTATCTATTTCCTTTTGGTTTACAATTATTTTGCTTGAAGAGCAGTGATTGCAACGACAGCCTTAACGTCGTCAGAACTACAACCACGTGATAGGTCGTTAATGGGTTTAGCAAAGCCTTGACATACCGGGCCAAGAGCCATATAACCACCGAAACGTTGTGCAATTTTATAACCGATGTTACCTGCATTAATGTTGGGGAAAATAAATACGTTAGCGTTACCTGCAACCTTGCTATCAGGTGCTTTAAGCTTACCAACTTCGGGGGCAACCGCTGCGTCGAATTGGAATTCGCCGTCTAAAATAAGGTCGGGCGCAGCCGCTTTAGCAAGTTCGGTTGCTTGTTGCATTTTGGGAACTGACTTAAAGAACTTATCGTCGTTACCAGAACCTTTAGTGGAGAAAGAAAGCATAGCAACTCTCGGTTCAATACCAGCAATATCTTTTGCAGTTTGTGCAGAAGAAATAGCGATATCGGCAATTTCTTCAGCAGTAGGTTCGATATTTATAGCGCAGTCAGCAAATACTGCCACGCCGTCAGGGTTATATTTATTTTCGCCTTGTGGTGCAACCATCACAAAGCTACTTGAAACGGTTTTAATTCCGGGCGCAGTTTTAATAACTTGCAAGCCGGGGCGAAGAGTATTTGCAGTTGAGTGGCAAGCACCGGATACCAAGCCGTCCACGTCGCCCGCCTTAAGCATAAGCGCAGCGTACATAGTGTAATCTTTAAGGATAGAAGCCTTAGCGGCGTCTACGTCAGCATATTCGGGAAGACCCGTCTTTTTATTGATTTTGCCCGCTCTTGCTTCAAAAAGCATTTGTGCGTAAACGGGAGTCTTATCGTACGTTACTGGGTCAACGATATTGATACCGTCAAGATTAACTTGAGGGTTTGCCTTAGCAATTTCATCAGCATTGCCTAAAAGCGTGATTTTTGCAAGACCTTCTTGCACGCACTCAGAAGCGGCTTTAACCACCCTGCTATCTTCACCTTCGGGAAGAACGATGTTTTTTTGAAGCTTTGAAGCTTTTGCCATAATATTATTCAAAATTTCAGACATAATAAGTATGCTCCTATAATTTTTTACGAAAATCTTTGTGTTTTACGACTAAATGTTGTAAAATATAATTACAACATTCATTTTACACCATTTTTGAAAAAAAGTAAAATATAAGTTAGAGGTTTTTAGATTTTTTATGAAAATTTGCGCTTGTATTGCCGAATATAATCCCTTTCACTTAGGGCATTTAAAGCATTTAAGTTATATCAAACAAACGCTTAAAGCCGATAGGATAATAGTTTTAATGAGTGGAAGTTTTACCCAGCGTGGCGAAATGGCGGTTATGAATAAATTTAAGCGTGCGAAACACGCAATTTATTCGGGTGCTGACTTAGTTATAGAGTTGCCCACCGTATTTGCAACGGCAAACGCCGAAACGTTCGCTAAAGGTGCTTGCAAAATATTAAACGACTTAGGCGTTATAGATACCCTTTGCTTTGGTGTTGAAAGTGGCGATAAAGACGCATACCTATCACTTGCAAAAGAACTAAATAACGAGTCTAAAGAATACAAGCGTGCGTTAAAAGACGCATTAGATAAGGGCCTTTCACTTGCCAAAGCAAAATTTGAAGCGGTTAAAACACTTGGAAAAGAGTTTGACGAAAGCCTTGTTAACTCGCCCAACAATATTTTGGGTATAGAGTACACCAAGGCGCTTTTATCGCTTAAAAGCAATATTCAAATTTGCCCTATGATTCGTGAAGGCGACCACAACGACGCAACGTTTAAGAAAGGCGTAACGAGTGCAACCAGCATACGTTCTGTAATAAAAAGTGGAAAGACTGCTAAATTAAAAAAGAGTATGCCACCCTACGTATACAAAGACCTAAACGAATATCCCTATAAGGCAGACGAGATTATGATGACGGCTCTTCTTACGGCAGACCCACAAGACTTAGCCAAAATATCCGATTGCACCGAAGGTTTAGAAAACCGCATTAAAGCACTTTGCAAAGATAATAAAAAAATTGACACGTTAGTAGAAATGGTTGCGACCAAGCGTTACACGTCGGCAAGAATACGCAGAATTATAACGGCAAACTTGTTAAAAATTAACACTGACTTCGTTAAAGAGTGCTTAAAAGACAACCTTTACGCCAAGGTTTTAGCCGTTTGCGAAGACAGTAAAGATATAATTTCACACCTAACCAAGAACTCTGCTATTCCCCTTCTTACCCGCAAAAGTGATACCATAGACCTTAAAGGCACGGCTAAAAACTGCTTTGAAAAGGACGTTTTGGCAAGCCAATTATACGCTTTAGCAACAGGCGATGCCGTTAACGAAAACTATATGCTAATCGTTTAATTTAATCAAATAAACATATTTTAACCGATATTTATAATAAAATTTTTGTTAAAATATTGACCTAAGAATATCAAGATATTGACTTTTTATTTTAACGCAAAGAAAAATACCGTTGCTTTCGCAACGGTATTTTTGATTTTTAAGTTAAAATTATTCTGCAAAGCAGGTAGCGCCAACTTCTTTGAACTTAGCAATGATTTGGTCAGCTTCTTCTTTAGTTGCGTTTTCCTTAATGGTAGCGCCTGCAACAGCAAGAGCCTTAGATTCCATTAAGCCTAAACCGGTAACGTCTTTAATAGCCTTGATTACGGGAACGCCACCAGCGCCGAGTTCTTTAAGAACTACTTTGAATTCGGTCTTTTCTTCTACTGCAGGAGCGTCAGCTGCTGCTGCGGGAGCTGCTGCTACAGCAACGGGAGCTGCTGCGCTTACGCCAAATTCTTCTTCTAAAGCCTTAACGAGTTCGTTAAGTTCTAAAACTGTCATACCTTTTACTTCTTCTAACATTTTTTGAATGTCTGCCATTTTTGTTTCCTCCAAAAATCCTTTTATTTAAATTAATAATTTTTATTTTTTCAGTAAATTAGGTTACTGAGCCTTTTTTTCTGCGATTGCGTTAAGCGCAATAACCAAACTTCTGGGCATAGCTGAAAGCACACCAACGAAGTTTGAAATAGGTGCTTGAAGTGAACCGAGCATCTTTGCAACCAATTCTTCCTTGGAAGGCATAGAAGCAAGTTCTTTAACGCCGTTAACGTCGATATAGTTACCTTCAACGTAAGCGCTCTTAACGAAAACCTTGTTTTCGTACTTCTTAATAGCACCGGCAACAACCTTTGCAGCACCGGTTTCGTCTAAACCGAAAGCAACTGAGGTGGGGCCGTTTAAGTCTGCGTCAAAATCGGTTACGCCTAAATCGTTAAAAGCACGGCGAACTAAGGTGTTCTTCAAAACTTTGTATTCAACGTTGTTTTTACGGAACTCTCTTCTTAATTCGGTGTCTTCAGCAACGGTAAGGCCTTCGAATTTAACTAAAACTACTGATTTTGCATCTTGAATTTTTTGTTTAATCTCTTGCACTGCTAAAACTTTAGCGTCTCTATTCGCTGACATATTAGTTACCTCCTTATTAGAATGAAAAACGCCCTTGCATACCGAAGGAATACAAGGGCATAAAACTACGTAGTAATTTAATTACGATAATTACGCTTAAAATATCCGCCTCGGTTGGTCTGCCAAAAATTTGACAAGTTAACACCTACTGTCTTGGGCTATTTAGTTTTTTACTTGTTGATTATAACACTTATAAAAGCGATTGTCAACTAAATTTTAGCGTTAATTTTAACGCCGGGACCCATGGTGCTTGCGAGTGATACGCTCTTAACGTATTGACCCTTTGCAGCAGCGGGTTTTGCTTTAACGATTGCATCCATCAAAGCTTCGTAGTTTTCTTTAATCTTTTCTACGCCGAAGCTCTTTTTACCGATAGCGCAGTGAATGATTGCAGTTTTATCAAGTCTGTATTCAACTTTACCAGCTTTGGTATCTTTGATAGCCTTAGCAACGTCCATAGTAACCGTACCAGACTTAGGGTTAGGCATAAGACCTTTAGGACCTAAAACCTTACCGATTCTACCAACCAAGCCCATCATGTCGGGAGTGGTGATGATAACGTCGTAATCAAACCAGTTTTCAGTTTGGATTTTTTGAATCATTTCTTCAGCGCCTACGAAGTCCGCACCAGCAGCCTTAGCTTCGTCAGCCTTGTCGCCCTTAGCAAGAACTAAAACCTTAACGTCTTTACCGGTACCGTTGGGAAGAACGATAACGCCTCTAACTTGTTGGTCAGCTTGTTTGGGGTCAACGCCTAAACGAACGTGAAGTTCGATGGTTTCATCAAATTTAGCTTTAGCAGTATCTAAAACGAGAGCAATAGCTTCATCGGTTTCGTAAAGCTTAGCTGATTCGATAGTTTTTGCACTGTCAATATATTTTTTACCGTGTTTCATTTTTAATTACCTCCTGTGGTACGTACGGGAAAAATCCCTCCCACCTATTCCTTAATCTACTACTTCAACGCCCATACTTCTTGCAGTACCAGCAATCATGCTCATAGCACTTTCAAGAGTGTTAGCGTTAAGGTCGGGCATTTTTAACTTAGCAATTTTTTCAACTTGCGCTTTAGTAATCTTTGCAACTTTGTTCTTGTTGGGAACAGCACTTGCCGAAGTTAAACCACATTCCTTCTTAATAAGAACGGGTGCCGGTGGCGTCTTAAGAATAAAAGTGAAAGAACGGTCTTGATAAATGGTCATAACAACCGGAATTATCAAACCTACTTGGTCTTGAGTTTTAGCATTAAATTCTTTGGTGAAACCAGGAATATTAATACCGTGTGGACCTAACGTTGAACCTACGGGCGGACCGGGTGTTGCCTTGCCTGCGGGCAGTTGCAATTTAACGATTGCCGTAACTTTTTTAGCCATAATTGTTTCCTCCTACATGTGGTAATACCGTCGCAGCAGTGTGTAAAATTTACTGCAACTCCCACCTATATACAAACCGAACTCGTCGGTAAGCACCAAAATTTCGTTACGCCCTACTCAACTTCGGACGAAACGTTTATTTTTTTAACTTGAACGAAATCCACTTCTACGTCGGTGTTTCTGCCAAACATAGAAACGTTAACCATTGCCTTTTGTGAAGCGGGCGATAATGAAACGACCTTACCACAGAAAGACTCTAACGGACCGGAAATAATTTGAACGTCGTCACCTTCAGCGAAGTCAACGTCAACCACTTCTTTAATAAGCCCCATTCTTGCCACTTCTTCATCGGTAAGTGGAAGCGGTCTACCTTGCGGACCAACGAACCCCGTTACGCCACGGGTGTTGGTAACTAAGTACCAAATATCGTTGCTATATTTCATTTTAAGAAAAACGTAGCAAGGGAACTTCTTTCTTTCCACAAGCTTCTTTTTGCCGTTAGCCTTTTCTTCCAAAGTTTCTTCCATTGGAATTTGGATTTCGCAAATATTTTCTTGCAAGTTATTATTTTCAATAAGCTTTTCAAGGCTGTCCTTCACCATCGCTTCGTAGCCCGAATACGTGTGAATAACGTACCATCTTACTTGTTCTTCAGCCATCATTAACCCCCTACTTTAGAAGCGTTAGCAACTGTTGTAAGCCGTAATCGAAACCGGTAAGAACAACTAAGAAAATAAGCACCACCATTAAAACGATGCCCGTTTCTTTAACAACCTTGCCAAAAGAAGGCCAAGATACCTTTTTTAATTCCGAAAAGATATCCTTTATCTTAGCACCCATTCTTTTGAAAAAACCGGGTTTGCCGTCTTTCTTTTTAGCGACTTTCTTTTCTTCTTTAGCGGTCTTAACGCTATCTTTAGAAATGAAACCGTCGTTATCCAATGACTGTTTTTTTGCCATTATTTTACCCCTTGATTTTTATCGTGCCACAAAACAAAAACTAAAATTATTTAGCTTCTTTATGAGTGGTATGCTTTTTGCAGAACTTGCAGTATTTTTGCATTTCCAATCTTTCGGTATCGTTCTTTTTGTTTTTAAAAGTATCGTAATTTCTCTGCTTACATTCAGTACATGCGAGAGTAATCTTGTTTCTTGCGCCTTTTGCAGCCATAGTTACACCTTCCGAACATGAAAAAATTAACACCCCGAATACGAGATGCTAACTAATTTTAGCAAATAAACAAGGGCGTGTCAAGTTTTTTATACCTTTTTTTAAACTTTTTCGCTTTAATTTATATTCTAAAATAAAATTACACAAGAAATTTTTGAAATTTGGAGTTTATTTTATATGAAAAAGATTATTAGTAATAAGTTGTTTTTGTTTTTTATGGCTTTTATTTCACTGTTTTGTTCAGTGTTAGGTTTTATTAACACCCCTAAGCCTGTTTTAGCGGATAATAATCAATCTGAATATTCAACTTGGAATAAAACAGCATTAAAAATTGGTGATGAACTCATTGGAAAATATTTTGCTATTTATGACCCATCTTCTATTGGTGATTTTTTCTTTACTTATGGAGACATTTTTGACCCTGATGCTGAATTATGTCAAATTTATTTTTATTCTTTTGAAGGTCGTTTTGATATTAATTGTTGTCCTGGAAATGATGCTCTCAGTTTAGAAGCTATAAATAAATCAACATATTCTGTAGATGGCTTTTATTTGTTTAAGTTTGAACCAATAATGTGTCCCATACACGGAAACTATGAATTTACTTCCTTTATTGTAGATTCATTTACTTTAGTTAATAATTATGAAACCTATGTTGAGAACACATTACCTTTCTTCTATTTCTTGGAAGAGCCAGTTGAAAATAATGAAGTTGTTGATAAGTTAAAAGATACTTCTGATTCGTCTATAAATCCTTTCTTTACTGTTTTATCATCTTTATTTGGAATTGTTATACTTGTCGTTGTTGTTTCGTTATTAACTCGTAAAAGTAACAAAAGAAAAAGAAGGCAATAATTTTTGGTGACACATTTTAATGTTTAATATTTAATTATCATATTTTAAACAGTTTAAAACGATGTTTTGTCGTTTTAATAACGTACCGTGAGTGGCGGTGCTATATAAGTAGTCATTTCCCCTTTGTGCAATTCCCTATTAGGGTTTGTAAATATATTTTATTTTAGTTGGGTTTCTTTCATCCCAAAGACGGAGGTAAAAAATGAAAAGAGCAATAGTAACGTGTGTAAGAACGTCGAAAGACAACAAATCTGGCGAAGATAATGCTTGGGTAACCATGTCAATTATGCCGTCAAAAATGACTAACGGTAATTTGTTTTATCCGAAGTCGTCTGATATTTCAGTAAGCACTTGCGCAGGCGCAATTAAAGCACCCGACAAGTTTACTAAATATCAAGGACTTAAACTTGGTGATATCGTTGATATACATTATGGATTTAATGAGTTTACTCAAAAACCCTACGTTGATGATATTACGCTCGTAAAGTCTACACC
>JAZQKH010000013.1:0-3690 GCA_045542055.1 Christensenellaceae bacterium
GTTATGTATGAAAAGCTATCTAGCGATGAGCGTTTCAAAAGGACGGGCGACTACATTAAAGACGTTCAACTAGAAAACGAGAAAAAGCGTTTGATTGAAGAAGAAATTTTTAACGAAATCATTTACGTATATTAAGGAGAAAATATTATGGAAAGAAAAGAAGATACACCTATTAGAGTTTCAAGAAGAAAGTACGAAGAAGTTCATAGAGAAAAAAGACATCAACAAAATAAAGTTTGGGGTACGAGCATCCCAAGAAAAGACGCCGACGCTATCGACGACTTTTTAAAAACACACTTTATGTCTAAGGTGGACTTGATTATGACAGGCTTTAAGGCTCTGCAAGAACAAGTTAAAAGCTCGAAGTAGAGAAAACTACTTTGAACAAACCACGTATATTCACCCGGCGCGATTGAAAAATATGATATAAGCGATTTGAAGAAAAAAGGAATTACGTGTTTTGTGGTACAAATTTGACCACTGTTTTTGGAACGAAAAGTTCGCACGCGGGGTTACGGCAAGAATGATAATGTTAGAAGTTTTATAAGAAACGGCACGTAACGAATAAATCGGAGATAACCCGCCGTCTCCAACTTAAACGGAGGTTAATATATTGCTTAGAAGCATTAAACAAGCACTCGATATAATTAAAACGCAAGACAAGGACACGGCTATCACCATGCACTGCATACGTTCGTGGGTAAACGAAAATAAAATTCGTTCGCTACGTTCGGGCAAGAAAATTTTGATTGACGTTGAAAGTCTGCTTGATTATATCAACAATATAAATTAAGGAGGTAAACTATGGCTTATTTTAATATAACGACCAATAAAAAAGGCGTTCTCACAGCTAAAATTCAAGCCTACGGCGTAGATTTAGACACAATGAAACGCAAAGTTCGTTATAAACGCATCACGAACGATGACGGTCTGTCTCGTGCAAAGTTTACTAAACTAGTAGAACGTGAAGCTAACGCGTTTGAAGATTCCTTAAATGAACTTTATCAAAAAGCATTAAACGGCGAGCGAACGGAAATATTGTCTTTCCCTAAACTTGCCGAAGAATGGTTACAAAGAACGAAAACGACTTTGTCCATCAACTATTACGTTCGTAGTAGTAAAATCGTAGAAAAATTTAACGAGTACTTAAAAGACTCGTTCCTTTACGACCAACCCATCAACAAAATAACCGTAAGACATATTCAGCTTTATCTTGATACGTTTGGAAGAAAACCGCAACGTGGACTTGTAAAACTTAAAAAGGACTTGCCCGAAAAGGTAAACTTTAGAGAACTTGCAAGGCAAAAAATTCTCACGTCTAACTCTGCCTATCGTATGAAAAAGCTTAACGCCAATATTCAAACCAAGACGGCTGAAAAGATTTGCGAGTTTTACAACCTAAACTTTAAGGAATATTTTGAAGTTATAGAAATGGAACAGTTCTACGCATCCGAAACCATTAAAGGCGTTAGGCGTGTTTTAAGAACCATTTTCAACGAAGCTATAAGATACGACTGGATAACCAAGAATCCCGTTAGTACGACTAAAATAGGCGTTGGAAATAGCAACATTTCTATCCGTGAAGTGGCTGAAAAGGAAGTCTATTCGATTACTGAGTCGCAAGAGTTTATCAAAGCGCTCGATAGAATGCCCGACGAACTCATTTATAAAAAGGTTCCGTTAAAATTTTTAATCTTAACGGGTGTAAGAATTAGCGAACTGCAAGGGCTTAGATGGTCGGATATCGACTTTGAGCACAAGGTAGTACATATTCAGCGCAACCGAATTTATTGCTCAAGCGTTGGCACGTATGAAAAAGACCCGAAAACCAAAACTTCAAAACGCATTATTCCCCTACCCCAAGACTTGATAGACGACTTAATTAAATTCCAAGATTGGTTTAGGGAAGCCGACGACAAGTTTGACGAGCATTTAGATTCAACTTATATCGTGTCTAACGTTTACCGTCAACCCGCAGGGATAGGCGTGGTTAGGCAATGGCTAGACAAGTTTGAAAAAGACAACGGCTTTAAGCACGTTTGCTGTCACGGACTTAGACATACGTATTGTAGCGTACTGATCACTCAAAGCGTGCCTATTCAAACGGTTACTAAATACTTAGGACATAGCGAATCAACGGTTACTTTGGAAGTTTATAGCCACTTTATGCCAGACACTCAAGAACGTGCTCTAAACGCTCTTGACGTTATTACCGGTAAGAAATAGGAGGACTTATGTATATACCAAAATTAAGGCGCATTAGCGACGTTATAAAGGAAATGAAAGCACAAGACCCCGACTCTCCCGTTTCGTGGTATTTTTTACGAGAACTTTGCAAAAAAGGTAAACTTACTACGCTTAAATACGGCAACTCGTGGCTTATTAACGTGGACGAGATTTACGCATTTTTTCAAGGTGGAGGTGAACGAAAATGAATACTTTAATTTCTTCGGGCGAACTTATGAGAATGTTCCTAAACGCCGACCCCGATACGATTATTCGCCATCCGAATTTAAGACGTTTTGCTCACGACAACGACATACGTTATATTATAACTAACGGTAAGTGGCTCATCGACCATAAGCAATTTTTCAAAAAGGTTAATCCAAGAAGAATTAGCGAACCGGCAACGATGCCACGACTACGTTGTTTAAGAGATTGCGTTACGCAATTTAATAAGGACTACCCTAACCGAAAAATAGATAAGGCAACCGTGTCACGTTATATGAAATCAAAGTTGGTAACGAGATATTTCCACGGTAACACGTGGTTTATTAACTACGACGAATTAGAAAAAGTTCTTTTGAAAAAAGTAAGGATTAATAGTAAACCTAAAACTAAATAACAACTGAATAGATAAAGGTCTGGTAGGCTTCCCCATCAGACCTTTTTTGTATTATATATTATGATGCTAATATTTCTTCCAAAGTAGGCTCAACCAGCTCTTTCGCCGCTTCCAACATATGCTGTGCTGAAAATCTATTAACGTCTTTTGCAACATATCTCAAGATATTTGCAGCAATTTCTTTTATTATATAAGCAAAATTTTCTTTTAAGACTTCGTAGGCAAATTCTGCAAATGGGTCATACGCTTTAAACGACCATCCGCAGACATCTCTATAAGAATTATCTATGCTATGCATTAAAAATTCGGAATGATTATCGTCACACTTCATAAAATTTATAAAAGCAGTTTTTATCCCTTCTTTTCCCTCTAACAATAATCCGCAAAGATTTTCCGATGATTGTTCAAAAATAAAGTTGTCTACATCTGAGTCAAAGACTTTTTGGCTTATTTTTTCAAAAACGCTTTCTTCACTTTTTTTGTCTTGATGATGTTTTACGCTTTTTTCAAAATTAATTGACAATTGTTCTGCATCTGCATATCTATAGGAGGCATCACTACTTGTCGCTTTTTCTGCCACACTTCTATAAATATGATGTGAATTGTTTGGTTCTCCTGTCATAATAAAATTAATTAGTCTGCCAAGAGAATATACATCGCTTCTTTTATCCGCATCTTTTAAAAGCATAAACTGTTCTGGTGCGCAATACCAATATTGACCAACAGAGTTGGTGTGTAAAGTTTGATGCGAAGTAAAAACATTTAAATCTTTTCCCAAGCCAAAATCTGCAATTTTTATTAACCCTTGGATTATAAAAATATTGTTTGGACTTAAATCACGATGG